>JAGGWR010000048.1 GCA_021163445.1 Candidatus Tharpella aukensis | reverse complement strand
TGCTCCAGATATCTCCGGGCATATTGCCCAATATCCTCCTTCGGGAGCGAGTTCAATAATAGCGGTAAATTCGGCTTTCATTATTACCTCCTCTCTTTTTACGACGCCATCAATTTTAAAGCAAATAGTGCCGCCCCGTAAGCGCCCATGAGTTGCGGGTGTTCGGGGAGAAAAACTTGCTCTTTAGTCTCCTCCTCAATTACTTTACGAATTGCGGGATTTTTAACCACCCCTCCGGAAAGTAGTAATGGAGGAACTAACCCGACACTGCGAACCATGGCGACTACCCGTCGGATCAGTGAGCGGTGGAGTCCCATGAGGATTGGTTCAATTTCGACGCCGTGGGCAATCATAGAGATGATTTCCGATTCGGCGAAAACTGTGCAAGTACTGGAAATGGCGACTTCTTCGGTAGCCGAGAGGGCGACTGTGCCCATCTCTTCTATGGGAACCTGCATTCGTGCGGCACTATTTTCCAGAAAACGGCCGGTACCCGCCGCGCATTTGTCATTCATGGCAAAATCCACGACTTGGCCTTTCGTCCCGATGACAATAACCTTGCTATCCTGGCCGCCGATATCTATCAGCGTTCCACCGTGGCCTAATTGATGATAGACACCTTTAGCGTGACAAGTAATTTCCGTAATATTTTTAACCGCCTGATGTACCAGATTGCGGCCATAGCCAGTTGCGATCAGAGGGATGTTGTTCAGGGAGTTAATCTCTTGTTTGAGTTTGTTAAGAAATGAATCCACCTGTTTTTCCACCCGAGGATCAACCGGTTCGAGATGGTGCCAAACTATTTCACCGGCGGCATCTATTCCCACCATTTTAACTGTGGTCGAGCCTACATCTATTCCCAGTGCCGCAATTTTCATTAAACAGGTCTCCAAATCAGGTGTTCACTATAAAGTTACAGTAAATAGCGACGAACTTTGCTTCGCCCACTTCGAGAGGGGACACAGCTCAGCTCGTCACGGGCTGAAGCCCGGCCTGGAGGTATGTCCCCACACCGAGATAGTTTGAAAACAGCAGCTGGATAGTTACTAATCATCCAACATCTCGACGAATGAAGCCAGGCGCGAGGCTACTTGTTCCTCAGAGTACGCTCTAGGGTCGTCGTGGTCGGCTTCTAAGAGCAGCGCTGGAATTCCGTATTCTTGAATTAGCAGATTGCGTTGATCGATCTGGCCGATAGAGTAGGGCTTGCAAGATCGATCAGAATGCAAGATGACGCCATCAAGTTGGAACTCTTCTACCATGCGCTTCATGGTATCAAGCTTGTATTTTGTCCCCTGATTGAGAATTGGATGCATGTAGGTATTGGCCATCGAGTCCAGTGGTTTTTCCAGGTTCATTAATGGTGCCAATTCGGCCCAGGCATTGGTGTAGGTTGAGGCCACCACACAGATGCCGTGCTCACCTAAGTTTTCGGCGAAGTAGCGCAGTCGGTACCAGATGGGCAGGTTGTCCCATAATAGTCGTTTACGCTCGTTGCGCACGGCGCCAATACCTTTGTCGATGTTTTCGTCCAGTTCTTTAAGTAAGGCCGCGTAAAAATCAACTGTCTCTTTTTTGCCTCGCATTTCAACGATCGGGGCCATGTGGATGAACTGATCAAAGACCGACATCGGGGCCGGATGGTGCCGCCCGCGACCGATGATCTCCAGCCATAATTCAGTTGCATCTTTGCTCAGATGGATTATCTCTTTTAAACGGCGGTAATCTAACGTGCGACCAGCCACCTGTTCGGCTATGGGGATCGAGTTCTCCAACTGTTTTTTGACATACTCCAGAGCGTGATCGGAGGCTTTTGTGTAAACAAAAGGGGTGTCGATTAAAATCAGCGGCACCTCAAAATGTTTGGCTAACACCCGATACCAGTGGAGTACGGTCTGGCAGATATTGGTGCAGGCCAGCAGTAAATCAGGTTTGGGCAGGCGGCCGACCGGGGTTTTGCCGGAGAGCATGGAGCCTATATCCGTCCGTGCGTAAGAGCATATATCAGTTGAATATCCGGCATTTTCAGCTTCGCCGTAAATCTCGACGACCGCCTTTCTGACGCCGCAAAGGGCACCGTGATTTTCCGGGTATAAGACGTAGAATCCCAGTGCCTGTAAGATCTCCACGGGGCCGCCGGAAGTCACCCAGGCGACGGGGCGATGGCCGTTGGCATAGCGTCCTTCGAGATAGTGGCGGGAGATGAGTTCCTTGGTTTTAGCCCCAATCCGCAAAGGTGGGGACAAAATATCGCTGCGCCAGCGCGAAGAGACCTTGGGGCGACGTTCCGCCTGCCGGCGTTGCCAGTGTAAAAAGGGCTGCCCCACAACTTTTACATTCCAGTAATATTTTAACGAATCAGTTATTCCCATATTAACTGTCCAGCATCTCTAAAAATGCACTAATGCGGGTAGCTACCTGATGTGGCAGGGGGTTGTTGATGTCCACTTCGATGATAATCGACGCCAGCCCATGTTCTTTGAGGGAGTTTCTAAGATTGGGGAGATCGAAGAGCTCTGGTTCGCAGAATTTAACCTCATAGAAAATAATTCCTTGGGCCCCGCTGTTTTGTGCCATCTCAACCAAATATTTAACCCGTTCTTCAATCGGGTTGCCTCGGGTCGGGTCGGGTGGGGCGGAGATAATCCGTTCGGCCATGCGCCGGAAGGGCTCAGGGCTTATTCCCGGTTTGTAGAGTCGTCGGCCGCAACAGGCCAGATCATCGGCAACCACTTGTCCGTTCATCTCATCTATTTTATTTAAAACTTCCATTGGTTCGGGAACTATTCCCGAAAGGATTATCGGAATGCCCGGTCGCGGTTGAGTGCTGGTTTGCAGAGTTTCCTCGGCCAAAGTCGAAAAATGTTCAGCCGGAAGATATTCCCGTGAACGCACCAATCGATAAAAATCCAGATTACTCAAACCCATCTGTTGCCGGGTTTTGTATAACTTGGCCAAAAGTAAATCGCTGGTCTCCTCCCGCTTAATCGCGGCCAGCAGATCTTTGCTGCTGGGTTTTTTTCCGGTTAATTCAGAAAGACGTGTATAGAGAGAACGAAATTCGTCAGCTAAAAAAATTATATCCTCCTCGCGTTGTCCACGAGGCAGATAGAGAGGGATTATTGCCTGTTCGGGCTTGATTAAATCGATGAGAACCGATGTCAGCCCCTGAAGTGAATCACAGGTATGCGGAATCAGGATGAAGTCGGCTGCATTCAGCCCGCCCATTTTTAAAAACGAAAGAGCGTTATGGACAATAGAGCAAACATAGGGTTGCAGATGTGCACCACCAAGACTTACGTCGACTTTTGGCGGCCCCCAAACCTCAACCGGATAAATAGAAAAACACCGCAGCAGGGCGCGGGAATAGTGGATCGGCAGCACCGCCGCTACCAATTCCCCTCGGTTTTTGATATCCTCAATAACTTCTTTTCTTGATGGAATAGGGTTGGACATGATTTTATCCCTGAAAGTAAATATTCGGCTTTACTTTGTAAAGCCATCAAGGCACAAAGGCAGCAGGCACAAAGGCACAAAGTTTAAAACCGAGGCGATAGAGCAAATATAGGAATAGTGCCAGTTCTTACCAATCCGGCTGTGTTTATAAAAAACTCTGTGCCTTCTGCCTCTGTGCCTTTGTGCCTCACGTTGGTAATAATTATCAAATTTGGTGATGGCTTAACAGCTAGCCGAATATTTACCCCTGAATAATTACAGAAAAGAGTGATATAAATCAAGATTAAAGCCGACCAGAAATTGGTTACCGATTTTTAAGGTCGGAGCGCGGAGATTACCGCTCGGGCCCATGGCGGCTTTGAGAATCTCGGCTCGATTTTCATCTGAAGGAGTGAAACGGAGCTCTTTTTTTCCTTTGGCAACCGCAACCTCTGTTGCTGTTGCGAGGATATTCCAAGCTTTTTCGTCGTCAATTTTTTCTTTGCGGGCATCAACGGTTTCCGTGATCTCCAGATCGTGATTGTCCAGGAACTCCCGGGCTTTTTTACAGGAGGTTCAGCCTTTGCGCAGATAGGCCCAATTGATCAGCATGTGATAGTTCCCTTCAAATGTAAACTGATTATTACCCTTTAACCTTTCTCTTCGATGATCTCAAGGCGTTCGGCTTTTTGCAGGCCTCGGGGAAGCATTTGGCCGCGGCGGCCGCGGTTGCCGAAGTACTCTTTAAGGCTTTCATTTTTGAGGGTTAAGTGGCGGCGTCCGGCGTAAATTTTCAGGGCGGCCTGGGCTGGTAGTATGGCGACATATTTCAGGGTTTCAATATCATGGTCGCTGCGACCGGGGTTGAGATTGATAATTTTATTGCCTTTGCCTCGGGCCATCAGGGGGAGTTGAGCGAGTGGGAAGATGAGCATGCGGCCGCTGCTGCTTAAGGCGACGAGTTGATCCTCTTGCATATTTTTCAGGCGTAAAGGCGGCAACGGCAGGGCTGTGGGCGGAAGTGTAAGAACTGCTTTGCCGTTACGATTTTTGCTTAAGAACTCATTTAAAGGGGCAATAAAGCCATAGCCGCTATTGGATGCCATGAGGAATAGTTCATCTCCCTCACCCATGAGCAGATGTTCGATCGGGCTCTCATTTTCTATCTGCAGGCGTCCGCTTAAAGGTTCGCCGTGACTCCGGGCTGAGGGCAGAGTGTGGGCTGCGAGCGTGTAGCAGCGGCCATTGGCGGCGAGAAAAATAACCGGCTGGTTGCTGCGCCCGGGTACCGATTGTTTAAAACTGTCGCCGGAACGATAGTTGATTTTTCCCGGGTCAATATCGTGTCCTTTGGCGGCTCTGACCCAGCCTTTGTCAGAGAGAATGATCGTGACCGCTTCGGTTGGCAGCAGGTCGGTTGTTTTCAGGGCGTGGGCTTCGCTGCGGGTGACGGTCGGAGAACGGCGCGGGTCGCCGTAGCGTTTGGCATCGGCTTTAATCTCTTTGCGAATCAGGCTTTTGAGTTTGCGGCTCGAACTAAGAATCTCTTCTAAAGCTTGGCGTTCTTTGTCCAGCTCACCCTCTTCACCCGTGATTTTAATCTCCTCTAACTTGGCCAGATGGCGCAATTTGAGTTCTAAAATTGCTTCGGCCTGGATGTCGCTTAAAGCAAAACGTTCGATGAGAATGGGTTTGGGTCGGTCATTGTTGCGAATGATGGCGATGACTTCATCGAGATTAAGGAAAGCGATCAGTAATCCAGCGAGAATGTGGAGGCGGGCTAAAACTTTTTCCAGGCGAAAATTAAGTCGCCGGCGCACGACATCGGTGCGGAAAGTCAGCCATTCACTGAGTATCTCGGAGAGTTGCATGACCCGGGGGCGGCCGTTCAGAGCAATTAGGTTGAGATTGACCCGGTAGTTTTTCTCAAGGTCAGTGGTCGCAAAAAGATGAGCCATTAAAGTTTCACAGTCAACCCGATTTGAGCGCGGAATAATGACTAAACGCACCGGATCTTCATGATCTGATTCATCCCTTAAATCGGCGACCATGGGTAACTTTTTGGCCTGCATCTGGGCTGCAATCTGTTCCATGACCCGGGCTCCGGAAGTCTGGTGGGGCAGGGCTGTAATGACGATGTCATTTTCCTCTTTTTGATAGACGGCCCGCATCTTTAAGCTGCCGTTACCCTTTTCGTAGAGTTTGATAATCTCTTCACGGGGTGTGATGATTTCGGCTTGAGAAGGATAGTCGGGGCCTTTGATGAATTTACAGAGTTCGGCAGTGGTTGCTTCGGGATGGTCAAGCAGGTGGATACAAGCGGCCGCTACTTCACTTAAATTGTGGGGTGGAATGTCGGTTGCCATGCCGACGGCAATTCCGGTACTCCCATTTAAAAGGATATTCGGTAGCCGGGCTGGTAAAAGTTTGGGCTCCTTGAGGGTGCCGTCAAAGTTGTCACCCCAATCGACAGTCCCTTGTCCCAGTTCACTTAAGAGGAGTTCAGCATAGGCCGAAAGTCGGGATTCTGTATAACGCATGGCGGCAAAGGATTTAGGGTCATCCGGAGCCCCCCAGTTACCCTGACCGTCAACCAGAGGATAACGATAGGTGAAGGGCTGAGCCATCAAAACCATCGCTTCGTAGCAAGCAGAGTCGCCGTGGGGATGGAATTTACCTAAAACATCACCAACGGTACGGGCTGATTTTTTGTATTTGGCTCCGGCTTTTAAACCCAGTTCCGACATTGCGTAGATAATTCGGCGCTGCACCGGTTTCAGGCCGTCGCCGATATTGGGCAAGGCCCGGTCAAGGATGACGTACATGGCGTACTCTAGATAGGCCTTCTCGGTAAATTGGCCGAGAAACTGTTTTTCGCACTCATCCGGAATTATTTGGTTTTCTTGAATCATAGTATTTAAGGTGTCCTGATTCGGTGTTGTCTGAATCGAGCAAAGTTTGTAGTTATTTTAAGTAAATAGATAATTCTTGAGGCACAAAGGCAGAAGGCACAGAGGCACAAAGGTACAAAGGCACAAAGGCTGAAGGCACAGAGGCACAGAGGCACAGAGTTTTTCATAAACACAAGCAGATTGGTAAAAAATCACACTATTTCCATTTTTGCTCTATCATTCTGGTTCTAAACTTTGTGCCTTTGTGCCTTGATGGCTTTACAGAGTAAAGCCGAATATTTACTTCTTGAGGCACAAAGTTTAGAACCGAGGAAACAGAGAAAATAATAGGAATAATGTATTTAGCATTGCTTTTAAAACTCTGTGCCTTCTGCCTCTGTGCCTTTGTGCCTATAAATTAGCGTCTATTCCAGTCAAACAGCCTTTACTTTCCAGCCATTGACGGCGGTCGGCGGCTCTTTTTTTGGCCAGCATCATGTCCATGACCTTGAAATCTTGCTCTTCCTGATCAAGGTTAAGGCGAACCAGGCGGCGGGTTTCGGTGGCCATGGTGGTTTCACGAAGTTGCAAGGGATTCATTTCGCCCAACCCTTTAAATCTTTGCAGGTTGATCTTGCCCGCTTTTTTCTCACTTTTAAGACGATCCAAGATACCGTTTTTTTCCGCTTCATCAAGGGCGTAGAAGACCTCCTTGCCCCGGTCTATGCGGTAGAGCGGCGGCATCGCAATGTAGAGATGGCCGGCTGTGACTAACGGTTTGAAGTGGCGCAGGAAAAGCGCACAGATCAAGGTGGCGATATGGAGGCCGTCGGAGTCGGCATCGGCCAAAACACAGATCTTCCCATAGCGGAGGTCTTCAAGTTTACTTGAGCCCGGATCGACACCGATAGCCGATGAGATGTCGTGGATCTCCTTGGAGGCCATGATAATCTCGACATCGCTCTCCCAGGTGTTAAGAATCTTACCTCTTAAAGGCATGACCGCCTGGAAATTGCGATCCCGGGCTTGTTTGGCGGAGCCTCCAGCGGAATCTCCTTCGACGAGAAAAAGCTCACTTAAGGCCGGATCCTGACTGACGCAGTCCGCGAGTTTGCCCGGCAGGGCCGGGCCACTGGTGATTTTTTTGCGTTCAATTTTTTTGGCCGCCCGTTGGCGTTTTTGGGCATTGGCGATGACCAGAGCCGCAAGCTCTTCACCTATAGTCGGATGTTCATTGAGCCAGAGGCTGAAAGAGTCTTTAACCACGCCGGAAATAAATGAGGCACTCTCTCTTGAGGTGAGGCGTTCTTTGGTTTGGCCGGAGAATTGAGGTTCCGGCATTTTTAACGAAAGGATATAGCTGCAACGCTCCCAGCTGTCTTCCGGGGAGAGCTTAACGCCTCGAGGCAGGAGACTGCGAAAATCGCAAAACTCTTTCAAGGCGGCCAGGAGTCCGCTGCGCAGGCCGTTGACATGGGTGCCGCCTTGAGACGTGGGGATCAGGTTGACATAACTTTCACTGATTAGCTCCCCCGCTTCCGGCAGCCAGGTAAGCGCCCAATTGACGCTTTCGTGCTCGTTGCTAAATTTATGGGTGAAGGGTTGGGCTGGTATTTGGGGAACATCGCCCAGGCCTTGCTTGAGATAGTCTGACAGGCCGTCAATGAAGTGCCACTCGTAGGTTTCATCGTTAACCAGATCTTTAAATGTGACTTTGAGGCCGGGGCAGAGGACGGCTTTGGCGCGCAAGGCGTGAACCAGTTTGGCCGCCGCAAATTTTGGCGAATCAAAATATTTAGGATTAGGCCAGAAACGGATGCTGGTGCCGGTGTTGCGGCGGCCGATATCCTCTTTTCTGATTAACGGTTCGATCATGTCACCGTTGGCGTAAGCGCAGACATGACGTCCGCCATCGCGGCGAACCTCGACTTCGAGGCGTTCAGAGAGGGCGTTGACGACCGAGACCCCGACTCCGTGCAGGCCGCCGGAGAATTGGTAATTTTTTTGCGTGAATTTGGCCCCGGCATGGAGCCGGGTGAGGATTAGCTCAATGCCCGGAACTCCCTCTTCGGGGTGGATATCGACCGGCATACCCCGGCCGTTGTCTTTGACTTCAATCGAGTTGTCGGCGTGCAGGGTCACTTCGAGAGTGTTGGCAAAACCGGCAATGGCTTCATCAACACTGTTGTCGATAACTTCTTGTGCGAGATGGTTGGGCCGAGTTGTGTCGGTGTACATGCCGGGTCGGAGTTTGACCGGGTCAAGCCCCTTCAGAACTTCAATAGCCTCGGCATTGTAGTTATTATTATTATTATTATTGTTATTATTTGACATGGTCAATCCGTTTAGGTTTGTGATGAGATATCTAAAGCGTTAATCTTGCGATGCAGATTACGTCTGGTTGTCCCGATTTGCTCGGCTGTTTTTGAGATATTCCAATCATTTTCTTGAAGCTTACTGGTAATATAGAGTTTTTCGAATTTTTTGTTGGCTTCAGTGAGTGTTTTCGTTTCAAGCAGGCTGCTCAACTGGGGATTGTCGTGATTGCCGTCGGTTGTTGTCTGGCTTCCGCTTCTTAAATAGGGCGGTAAATCAATGATTTGAACAAGTTCCGAGGCACACATGATCGAGAGTCGTTCCATCAGATTTTTGAGTTCGCGAACGTTGCCGGGCCACTGGTAGTTTTTAAGTTGCGTGATAACTTCAGGGGCCAGGTGTTTAAATGTGCCGCCATGGTTGTTGTAGTGGCTGGTGAGAAAGGTTTCAGCCAGCAGGGGGATATCTTCACGACGATCTCGCAAAGGCGGAATCCGAATCGGCAGAACGTTGAGTCGGTAAAATAGATCCTGGCGAAAGTTTCCTTTGGCAATCTCTTTTTCAAGATCCTTATTAGTGGCAGCGATGATGCGGACATCAATGGGGACGGTCTTGCTGCTTCCTAAACGGGTGAAGGTTTTTTCTTGTAGAACTCGGAGTATTTTGGCCTGAGTGTTGAGGCTCATATCGCCGATCTCATCAAGGAAGATAGTGCCTTCATGACTCTGTTCAAATTTTCCTTTTTGTCGTTGTTCCGCTCCGGTAAAAGCCCCTTTTTCGTAACCGAAAAGTTCCGATTCGATCAGGTTGTCGGGGATGGCGGCACAGTTAACGTCAATGAAAGGGCGATCGTGGCGGTTGCTTAGGCGGTGAATCTCCCGGGCCACAAGTTCTTTGCCGGTGCCATTCTCACCCACCACCAGTACCCAACCCTCGGTTGGAGCAACAATCCTGATCTGTTCTTTGAGCTGACCGATGGCTTTACAGTCACCGATCAGGCGGTTCTCGCTATACTTCTTTTTGAGGCGAACATTCTCCTCTTGCAGGCGGGAGATGGTCAGGGCATTGCTGGCGGTAATTACGAGTTTGTCCAATGAAAGCGGTTTTTCAATAAAATCAAAAGCCCCCATTTTAGTCGCCTGAACTGCGGTTTCAATGGTTCCGTGACCCGATATCATGACGATGGGTACTTGTGGGTGCTCTTTTTTGAGTCCCGGTAAAAGTTTCAAGCCGTCACTGTCCGGTAGCCAGATGTCGAGAAAGATCAGATCCGGGGTCTCTTTTTCAAGCAAACTCAAAGCTTGGCTACCGTCTTCAGCGCAGATGACGGAGTAGCCTTCGTCGCTAAAGATATCGCTCATTGATTGCCGGATAGCAGGTTCGTCGTCTATAATGAATATAGTTTTTTTCATAATGTTTTCTATTATTCACCCCGAAGACACGAAGAGCGCGAAGAAAACCTTCGTGAGCTTCTTGTCTTCGTGGTGAAATAAAAAAATTGACTATTTTTTTTCATATTTTCTTAATAATTGGTAGTTCGATTACAAAGCAAGTCCCTTTGAGGTGATTTTCGCGTACGCGAATAAAGCCCCGATGGTCGTTGATAATGGTTTTGACTATGGTCAACCCGAGGCCGGTTCCTCTCTTTTTGGTTGAGAAATAGGGCTCGAAAAGACGGGCTTGGGTTTTTTCGTCGATTCCCGGACCATTGTCGTTGAGCTCGATAATAACCATTTCCAAACTTTTGTCAAGTCTGCTGGCGATCCAGATGTGTCCTTCATCGATTTTTTGTAGTGCCGCCAGAGCATTATCGAGTAGGTTAGTCATGACCCGCTTCATCTGTTCGGGGTCGAGATAGAAATTGGGAATTCTTAAGTCCGGTTCGAATGTGAACTTGATCCGGCTGTGACTTTGACGGTAGAGGATGAGTGATTCTTCGATGATCGTATTCAAATTTTGTAATGTAGGGTTAGCCTGGGGCATGCGGGCGAAACTGGAAAATTCGTTAACCAGGGATTTCAAGTCGTTGACCTGGCGGACAATGGTGGTCGTGCAATCTTTTAAAACCTGGTCACCCTCTTCAGTCAACCCGCTGTATTTACGTTGGATGCGTTGCGCCGAAAGGGCGATTGGGGTCAGTGGATTTTTAATCTCATGAGCAATTCTGCGGGCGACTTCCCGCCAAGCCACGGTTTTTTGGGCCTTGACTAGATCGGACATGTCATTGATTATAACGAGCATGCCGCTGTAGGTTTCCGCTTCGTTAAAGAAGGGGCTGAAATGAACTGCGATATAGCGGTTTTGTTCAGGCAGAGTCAGTTCGATGCTACTCTCTTTATGAGGGTCATTCTGGCTCTCTTTGAGATATTGGCGAATCTTTTGGATAAGTTCCGGGTGAAAAATGTTTCGGTAATTTTCGCCTTGCACCACTTCGGCGGAAAAGGCGAAGATCTTTTCTGCGGCCCGGTTGATGGTGGTGATCCGGCCGCTGCGATCAAGAGCGATGACGCCGGTATTGATGTTTTCGAGGATGGTTTCGATGTAACGGCGTCTTTGGGCCTGTTCCAAGCTGATACGGCTCATCTCTTGATGGGCGAGCTCACTCTCCTTACGACTTTTTAAAAGCTCTTGGGTCATTTTGTTGAATGAGTCAACGAGGATGCCGAGTTCATCACTGGCAACCATGTCAATGCTGAAATCAAGGTTGCCGCCGGCGATCTCCCGGGTTGCCAGCGCCAGCTCGTGTACCGGGGCCGTGATATCTTTAGCCAGATAGAAGCCGAACCAGATTGAAATGAAAGTTATCAGGGCCGTAATCAGAACAAACGTCAGGATATAGTTACTCTTGATATAGAGTTCCATATTCTTGGCTTTTTTGTAGGCCGTATATTTTTCCGAGATGTTCTGCATCTGCAGGGCGAGCGGGGCCGGAATAAGTTTTACCGTGACCACCAGGGCGATTATCTCATCTCCTTGCCAAACCGAAAAGATTGGGGCCCAGCCCTGAATCATGACGGCACCATCATCCAGAGGGACTATGCGATCTTTAGGCGGGGGGCTGTTTCCCAGGTCGATACCCATTTGAAAATGCTCTTTACTGAGTTTATCGCTTAGGCTGAGAGCGCAAGCCAGAGGTGGCCCGGGTTGCGGGATGATGGCGATTGCGTCCAGGGAGAACTCAGCCTGTTTTTGCTCGATCAGTTTCTGGACAAAACTTTCCTCTTCGCCGATCAGCAATCCTTTACGGGTGGTTTCCGTAGCAATAGCTGCAGCAAAAATTTGATTTTGTCGGCGGTGGTTGTCGTAGTACTCTTGAGCGACAATTAGTGAAGCGTCGAGAGAGGCTTCGAAATTGGTCGAGAACCAGTTGTCGAGACTGAAGCGGATAAATCCGGTAGCCGCGACAAAGAGGAGGATTGTCGGAAAGAGTGAAAGCGAGATGAAAGCAACAACCAGTTTAGTTCGCAGGCGAAATCCGACAATTTTCCGTTTTCTCTCCATGAGCAATTTAATGAGATTGCGCAGGATCAGAAAAATCAAGAGAAGCAGAAGGATTATGTTGATGTTGATCAGGGCGAAAACTACAACGTTGCCAAGGATCGGGAGATCGGTTGGCAAGTTGGGCAGGTTTATCTCAATGTAGAAGAGGGTGCTTATAATAACCGTCAGGATGATTATTATAATTATCTCTCGCCGCCGGCGTTTATGATCCTTGTGGGCGAGTTTTTTGATTTCCTGACTACTTTTTGGAGAATATGAGGGCAAGGGGTTATCTCTTGAGGGTTTCGGTGATTAGGCGTTCAGGGATATCAATAGTATAGTTGTTGCTCTTGCGATCCCAAGCCGAAAGGAAAAAGAACAGGTATTCAAGATGGAATGGAAGCCGTACTTTTCTGATTTCGGTTCGGGCGTCAACCTGATAGCTTTGACCCTCATTCAGCTGGTTTTTGTTGAGCAGCGTGATATCTTTAAACTGAGTGGCTATTTTTATTGCTTCTTTATAGGAGGTTGTTTCAATGGGTTTTGCGTGGGGGCGCATGCTTACAGTAAAAAGCTTTTTTAGATTATCATATTCAATGTCATGGGTGTAGGCGGTGTCGCTGATTTCCCGGTTGAATTTAACCAGATAAAGGTTAATTCTGTTCACTTTAACCTTTATAGATAGGGTTATTTTTTGCGAGACACCGTTTAATAATAAAGATCTTATTTCGTGGTCAAAAGGGTTGGCTACATTTAATGATAAGCTTATCTGTTTTTTTTCTGAACTCATGACAAAGTCTTCGAGGTAGGGAGGGTGGTCGGCGGCAAACTCTATGTGACTTTTGTCAGCGGCATGTAATTTGCTCACAACCGGGATGAAAGCCTGAACGGGAATGATCAGGATGAGCAGGCAGACGCATAGTTTTTTGGCTGTTGTCGTGATTCCGGGCATCGGTTAATATCTCTGCAAAGTGTTTTTGTCTTTTGATTACAATGTTTTGGCGGATTTTCTCAAAAAATATAAATCATCTTCCATAATACTAGTTGAAGTATTGAAAAGCAAGCAAAATTGTAATTGACAAGCGGTTGCAGGTTGACTGGAAAATGGGGAAAAATAGCGCATCAGCTTTATCAACTTTTTAATTTGTTAGGTTTAGTCGTAATTTCGGGTTGATTATATAAAAGTGTTATGTTATACCTGTGCAAGGTTTAAGGCAAGATCTCATTTTATTTGTAAGTTCTTTTAGTAAATTGGTAAAATTTTGTTTTAAATCTATATTTTCTTGGTGTGGCATTTTTCTTGCCATTCTCGTTAGGTAACTTAAAGCAAGGGGGACGACAATGAAGAAAAGATGTATGCGCGTGCTGGTTCTGGTATTAATTGTTATGATGGTTTGTTCATCAGCGGTCATGGCGGCCGGGAAGAAAAAGAATCCTTTGGCTAAATGGAAATCCACTGTCGATATGTCAGGGGCCAAATATGTCATGAAGGTTTCCAATGTCTCCCATCCTGTTATTGAAGGTGTGGCGGCCGGTTACCGGGTGCGTAACGCTTTGTGGGAGCGCAGTAATGGACAGATTGCACTGAAATATTATCCCCTGTGTCAGTTGGGCGGCGAAGTTGAAGTTCTGAATATGCTGAAAACCAATACGGTACAGGGTATGCTCTGTGCATCCGTAGCGGTAACCAATCTTGCTCCGCGTATGGGTATCATCAATCTTCCTTTCTTGATTAACTCCTTCGATAAACTCGATAAATATATCGCTAGTGATCTTTGGCAGTATTTTA
>JAGGWR010000349.1 GCA_021163445.1 Candidatus Tharpella aukensis | reverse complement strand
TTATAAATTTTTTGTAAAACCACCAAAACATATTTGATGCAAAACGGGTAATGCTTGGATCATCACGATTTTTCCGACAACCAACAACAATATCACAACTACTAGTCGATAGTTTTTCAAGAAATTTCAGTACCAATTCTGGTGGTTCCTGTAGATCGGCGGCCAAAACTACAAAGTAATCTCCCGATGCTGCAATAAGGCCGGTGCGAATAGCAGAAAAAGATCCAAAATTACGTGAGTGTAGTAATAATTTGGATGAAAATGATACTTGGCGTAATGAAGCTTCGAGCAAAAAATAGCAGTTGTCTGGACTACCGTCTACGACAAATACAACCTCAGTTTTCATATTATAGTCACTTAGTACGATATCTGCAACATGGTTTAATGCCGTAAGTAAAGATGGGATAGATTCCTCATTACGATAAACAGGAATAACAATAGAGATCATGATTTTTACCAAGAGTTAATATGATTGATAATCAAATCTACTTCAGTATCATTCATTTCAGGAAAGCAAGGTAGCGTTAGTACTTCACCACAATGTTGTTCCGTTACGGGCTTGTATACCTTGGGAAATAAATGGGTGTAGCAAGGTTGCAGATAGTCTGGAATAGGATAATGTATATCGCTCGGAATACCTTCTTTCGCAAGGTGTTGTCTCAAGTTATCCCGCTCAGTTGTCTTGATAACGTAGAGATGTGCAACATAATTCTTACCTTGTATTGCTTGCGTTATGATTTTTGGGTGGTTAATATTATGCGAATATCGAGTCGCGATCTCGCGACGTCTATTATTCCAGTTATCCAGGAAAGTCAACTTTACTCTGAGTATGGCTGCTTGAATTTCGTCCAGTCGACTGTTCCTTCCTCCGGCAATGGTGGCATGGTATTTGGAATCCCAACCATACTGTCGCAATTGCCGGACACGTCCCCCCAAATCGCTATGATTAGTGATGATTGCCCCCCCATCACCTAGTGCACCAAGGTTCTTCGTTGGATAAAAACTGAAACACCCAATATCGCCAAAAGATCCTGCCTTTCTCTCATTAATTATTGCACCATGGGCTTGAGCACAGTCTTCAATAACAGGGATATTCTTATCTCTAGTAATGTTAATAAGTTGTTCAATATCGGCCATCATTCCATAGAGATGGGTGATAATGATAGCATCTATTTTTACTTCTGTAACCAAACGAGTTACATCGACAACATCAATCAAAGAGGTATCAGGTCTTACGTCAGCGTAAATTGGTATTGCGCCAGTCGCAAGTATTGCTGATGTACTATACATCCCGGCATTGGCAACAGTTAAAACAGTACTTTTGTGGTTAATTCCAAGCGCACGAAGAGCTAATTCTAGTGCATCTGTCCCATTACCCACGGTCACGCAATAGGTACTTCCCATATAACTAGAAAACTCTTGTTCAAAAGCTATAACCTCTGGTCCTAATATATACCAGCCACTGGCTATCACACGTGAAACAGCTTCTTCAATCATTTTCACGATGGGTGTTATGTGACGATCCAAATCATTAATTGCCTTCATTTGATTATTCCCCGTTTATCAAACATCAAATGTTAATTTGTCTGCAAAGCCAATTTCTGTTGGTATGAGGGTGCACTCAATTTAATAATTACGTGATGTTCAATGCGAAAAATAGATTCTTTTGCCGGCCATGATGGATGCAACATGATTGTATTTAATTTTTCACGTGCCTTAGTGATAGGCATTGGGATTAATCCACGGCAGCCAAGAAGCCGAAAATACGATGCAATCCTATAAGGATTACCACCGTTATGTTCGAAAAAAGAGGTCCCAAAAATTTCCACGCGCAGTGCTGGTCCACTTATTTCGTGCCGCCATTCCCCAACAATAATTATGGGGATATGATCACCAAAAGCATCTCTACCAACATTCTCTACCTGGGCAATGATCTGTGTTGCCATGACTAAATCTCTCTGACGAGCTATTTGATCGGCATAAAATAATGAGTTTGCTATGTAGATATTGCAAAAAATAGCAACAAAGAAGATTCCCCATAAGATTTTCCGCCCTTTTATGTGATGAAAGGCCATGGCCGAGAAAACGGCATACAGAAGAGGAAAGGCAATTAATGCACGGGTTGGAATATATCCTGCGGACAGCAATATTAGCGATATTGCAAGTAGTAAAATACCAATGGACAATATAATGGTGTATATTTTACTAAGAAACCCCACCTTTTTATCAAATAGCTTTATAGTTATTGCCAGGCTGCCAATCCAAGCTAATAATAGCGAACCTATTCCAATCCCTAAAAACGTAGGGTCAGTACCAAATAGCAATCCTTCTGTTTTATGAAGAACTCTTATAATTGTATCACTTCCATTGGTGATATAACTTGAAATCTTGATAAAATTGTTCAAATAGACAATGTTAGCCCCTGTCAGAAACATAAACAAGCAATTCAATATGTAATAGAAAGCTACTCCAATCAGTACAATTCCCAATGAGTGATACAACATAGGAAATTTTTTAGCAATAAACTCAAACTTTTTGTTTCCAATAATTTCCCATTCTTTTTGACATAAAATCAGCAAGGCTACAATGAGGTATAAAATCAAAAATGCTTGATAAATGGCTAGAGAAAAGCCTAACAACAATCCTGCTAATATGAAATTTTTAATTCCTTGAATACCTGCATATATGGAAGCAATCGCTGTCACAACCAAACCTAGAGAGAACCCCCATGACAAGGTATTAAACTCTGCAATATGTAACCATATAGGAGAAGTGACAAATATTCCTGTGAAAACTATGGCACTTGGTCGATTATGTGTGAGAATTTTTGAAAATAGTACAGCACTCAGTGCTAATCCTACAGCAAATAAAAAGGTTGGTAAAAAAGGAATGCTTGAAAATCCTTGCGGAAAAATATAGGTAAGTACCCCCATACCCCATCTTCCTTGGGCTATCCACTCGAGCCAATTTTCAGCAATAAAGCTATGAATTTCCTCATCAATAGAAAGTGAAAAATTGGTTATTTCATATGAATAAACAAACAACGCTGTAGTAAATGCAAATACCAGCAATAGATTACTGAAAGAATCATCAGTTAATGACCTGATGAATTTGGCAAGTTGCTTATATTTTGTATCCATCTATTTCAAGCCATTTCAAATGCCCTGGTGGCAACCAAAGCTGCATAAATGTTTATCGATATGAATCCAGTTCGGGATTGTTGCTGAATTCAGGTGCCGCATCGTTAGCCAGGCCAAAATCCTTATAGAGCTGTTGAGAGTATGTATGGGCCTTTTTGTCAAGCTCATCATCAGGATGAAAAGTATCTCTGGCTCTCTTCTGAACAGAGAGGATTTCTTTCAACTGAAAAATGTTAAAGCTGCCAAGAGTTATACTTTCCTGATGTCGGCGGTGCGAGTTGAAAGATTCAGGGGAAAACGAAATCTTACCTTCTTGCAGAACCAGCAAATATGTTAGCCAGTCGCCGGCAACGCGATATTGTGTAATCTCGGCGATGTTTTCCCGTAGGACCTGTAACAATCTCTTTTTTTCAAATACCACTGCACTTACGTTTGGTATGGTATTTTTAATTGAGAGCGCGGATGTAACCTCTTCCTCTCCATCAACAGTGTAATAATCAAACCATTTTGCAGGTGAAATATCAGCTACATAATCCAGGTAGTGATTGCATATGATGTCACCGGAAGAAGTTATTTGCTTAGATTGGCAGTAACTCACGACCACCTGTGGATCCGAAAAAGGTTTTATCACTTCTTCCAGAAATTCGGGGGAAGACAAATCATCAGCTTCTGCTATCCAGATATAATCACCTTGGGTTTGTTCGATTCCTTTCAGCCATTGAATAAACGGATTTCCGGAGTTCGATTCACCTGGAATAAAGGTGAAATCCACTTCCAAGGTCGGGAGGATTTTTTCAAGCAGTTCGATGCTGCCATCGGTAGATGCGTCATCTAGTATGATAATTTCATAGAGGGGGTAGGTTTGCTGAACAATGGAGCTTATTCTTTCCGACAGGTATCTGGCATAATTATAATTTGGTACAACGACCGAAATTCGTTTTACCGGGGAACCAACTAAATTCAGCAGATCAAACAAATAGTGTCGGAAAGAAAATTCACTGGCGATGATCTCCCTTCCTTTGGCACCTTTGGCGTTTAAGAGCTTCGGTTGTTCCAGGAGCTTGATGATTTCTTCAGCATAGGCATGGGTATCAAAAGCCGGAATCAAACTTCCGGTGTCCCGGGAAAGTAATTCACCACAACCACCGGTACCGGTGAAAGCAATTACTGGGGTTGCTGCATCCAGGGCCTCAAGTACCACGCTGGGGAAAGGATCTTCTCTCGAAGTAAGGGCGTAAAGATCTGCCCCTGCATAATAAAGATCAGTTTGGAAATCCATTCCGGGAAAAATGAAATGATCGCTGAAATTTGATGCTGATAATTTTTCCTGTATTGTCTGTTCCATAGCTGAGTCTAGCTGACCGACCCAGACAAAATAGATGTTTTCATTTTCCCGTGCTACGAGCAAACCAGCTTCGACAAACAAATCAATCCCTTTTCGATGGTCGCCGAAAGCAATGGCAAGTACAATTTTTGCCTCTTGCTTTAATCCGAGCTTTTCCAGCAATCTTTTTTTTGTTTCCGCCGCCGGTAGCGAAGAAAGGCTGTTTTTTTTGTACAAGCCCTGAGGTCGGATGATTGCTGTTGAAAGTGGTTTTTTCACATACGATGCAAAGCCTTCCTGGACCTGGCGGACCGGGAAAACGATATGGTCAGCATAGTTGGCGATCGCTTGAACTTGGGGTTGTAAATTATTATCTTTTATGACCCGGGTCAACTCATGAATGAGTGAGACGACCTGGAACCCCTGCTTTTTCAGGCTTTTTGCAAATATACCCGTGACGGTGGTATTGCAGATAGCGGCATGAAATCCCCGGGAAAAAAGAGCTGCCGCCAGGTCCCTGGCTTCCTTACCATCATGTTTTTTCCCTGTCAGAGAATGGACTGTTGCATATCTGGCATACTCGTCAAGCAATGTGCCGCCTCCCAGAACAACCATCTCCACGACGAAAAAGAAATTTTCGTGCAGCATCTTTGCCATGTGGAGAATAAGGCTCTGGGCGCCATGGGGGTGGGCATCATGGGCAACCAGGAGAATGCGGCGGCGTTCAAGGTATGCATCTGCCTGAGATATAGCGTCCCTGGTAGCCTGCAAATAGGCATAACCATTCGTCTGGTCCGGTTCGAGATGTGCCCCTTCCGCCCACTCGTTCCAGGCGTTGACAAAAACCAGGGAGGCCTCTTTTTGTTTGAACCGGCCGGCAGTATCAATGGCAGCGTTGTGTAACCATTGCTGATAGGATACCGGTGAATCATTGACAAATATCGTTGCTGCTTCGCCGCGTCTGGCTGTATTGTCCCATGAAGGGCAGACGCTGCGAAAAAGGGTGTAATCGGGATGTGTGTAATGGTTACTGCGTTTGGCAATTTCACCTAAGTCATAAATTGTCCCGGTAAAATCCCGATGAAAAAGTTTTTTCTCACACGCGGCTAGCGGTGGAATTCCGGCGAGGTTGGGGGGGAATTCAATTGCCGCGTCAAAACCGTATTTTTCTGGGTTTACCACCTCGAAAGACTGGGTATAAGCTAGGTAGATTTCACCAATACCACGGTTACGGCACCATTGCCGCCAGCGGTTGGCAGTTGCTTTGGCTGAGGGTAGCAGACCTGGACGGTAGACAAGCAGAAGTGGTTTACCCTGAACACGGATATAACGACTGTCATGGAAATATCGGGACGTGTATTCGATGAAGGCCAGGTCATCTTCCGGCGAATGGTTCTGACTTATCAGGATTTCATCATCCAGACCATCCCAGCGGCGACACCAGTTTTCGTTGGCCCAGCACAGGCAAAAGGGGAAATCAAGTTCTTTATTTTCAAGATATTGCTGTACAGGACCTTCGAGTAGCCGTTTACCATCAAACCAATAAAAATAGAAACAAAATCCCTCAAGTCCATACAGCTCGGCCAGTTCGACCTGGCGGCGCTGTGTTTCCAGGGCATTAGTTAAATCATAGTATCCCAGCTCGCCTGGGACATGGGGTTGATAATGACCTTCAAACTGTGGTTTTGCCGCTTTGACATTAGTCCATTCGGTAAAACCTTTCCCCCACCAGGCATCATTTTCAGGGATTTGGTGAAATTGAGGTAAATAAAAGGCAATGAGGCGTATCGTGCGGGAAATGTAAGGTGCTTCATCTAGGAGCGGCACATATCTTTTCGGATTGTTCTTGACAATATGTTCCAGTGAGACGGTGGATCTATTGATATCTTGATGGGAAGGTGCTTGATGAGCTGTGAATCCCTGCCAGTTTTGATATGCTAATGTGTGTTTGAACAAAATTGGTAGATAGGTAAATAAGACCCTTTTTATGGCTAGTTTACGTCCAATGGGCACAGGAACAGTCGACCATAA
Source organism: Candidatus Tharpella aukensis (assembly GCA_021163445.1). Lineage (GTDB taxonomy): Bacteria > Desulfobacterota > Anaeroferrophillalia > Anaeroferrophillales > Tharpellaceae > Tharpella > Tharpella aukensis. Next base: position 2,666 of record JAGGWR010000349.1, on the reverse strand, counting down.
TGATCTCGCCCCGTCCGAAGTTAGTTTTCGTAATCTAGTCACTAGAGTCGTGGTGAAAAATCGTCGCCCTTTCCTGAACACGGCGGTTAAACGCCATGATTTACTGTGCAGCAAAATGTTTATATTATTTTCCCTGTCCTGAATTTCGGACTGAAGACCTGTAATGGTAACTTCTTTTTTATCTAAATCGTTTTGCAGACTAACAATGGTAATCTCTTTTTCATCTAAATCGTTTTGCAGACTAACAATGGTAACTTCTTTTTCATCTAAATCGTTTAGGAGGCTATCAATAGTAGCTTTGCATAGCTTCAACTTGGCAACTGTTTCTTCAACAGCAGCTTCTTTAGCGGATATTTCTTTTTCCATCGATGGCTTTTCATATGCTGCCTGCATTAGCTCCAACAATTGTTCCTCTGACCATTTGTTTTTCCACTTCTCATAGATAGCAAGCTTAGCGGAACGTGTCATTTTGTCATCAATCTGGACATTAGAGCCATAGTCGTCAAAGATGCGATACTGTGCCGTGATCCGATCAACATGGATAAACTTTGTCTCCTGAGACAGCTGTAACCAGAAATCCCAGTCTTCGTAGATGTCCATGTTTTCATCAAACCGACATCCCAAATTCAGCAGACTCCTATGAAACATTACTGCATGAATGGGGATGTAATTGCCTGTCAAGAGTTGAAAAGAATTATACGGCAGATTAAATGTTGATGAGGCGCAAGTTCCTTCACCTCCTGTCGTTATAATTCCCGCATATGCAACCAATGCGCCAGGGGTATTTTTCAGTACCTCAATGAGGCAGGCAACATGATCAGGATTAAAGAGGTCATCATCATCCAGGAATATCAGATAATCTCCCTTTGCGTTTTCCAGGCCCAGATTAGCGGCCCGACTTCGGGACAGGGGTTCCCCGATTCCACAAATACGCAGGGAAAAGCGACCACACCAGGGATCAAGCTCAGGGTGCCCTTCTCCCTTTGCGTTTATGACCAGTACCTCTATATATGGATAGGTTTGCAGCGCGACTGAAGCGAGAGCTTCGGACAAAAGTTTATCACGTCCAATGCTACGAATAATCACCGTGACCATAGTGCCTTGGTGCGCTTCGATATCCAATCCGGGAAAGGTGATTTTTTCTAATTTCAAGTGATACAGTGCCAGAGGATCAGCATGAAGTTCCTCGCCACTAATGATAAAGTAAGCTTCGGCTGCCTGGATTCGTGTTGGTAATGTATAGGTGCGAAAACAGTTTAAAGCGGCGATATGCCGATCATACTTTTGTTGGTTCAGCTGTGATGGGAAGCAATCCATCGCCTCCTGTTTACGCATCACTAGGTCGGATATATCCAATAAGCGGTTGGGTCTCAGCGGTATGCCAATTTCATAGAAAGCAATGCTGATATTTTTATCACTTCTACGGACAGCCTCGGCAACCGCCATCCCCAATGATCGATGATCAGGATGCATTTCCGAAACCGATGGTGCATAAACAAGATCGATAGCCAAAACATTGATTGTCTCGGATATCCTCGTGATAAGTTTCTCTCCATATACTACTTTTCGATCAGGAATATCCCAGAACTCAGGTATATAGCCCAATAATGCCCCTGCCTGAATACTTTCCTGCTTTCGCATTTGGATATATTCTTCTCTCGATCCGGATTCCAGGTAACCTCCGTCAGAAAGAATAATTACTCGTACTGAATCTTTGGATTCCATATGCCTCATGATAGCTCCCGCACAACCAAAAATTTCATCGTCCGGATGCGGAGCCAGTACTAACACATTACCAGTGCCAATATTTTCCACGGCCTCATAGGGTATGATAGAATGTTCCATAAGTTATGTGATTAGGTGAAGTTATTAAACGTGATACCATGATTAGTATCGCAAAAAGTATGCTGTATAATAGCAAAAAAAACCAGATTTTCCACTGTAAATCTTAGCATAAATCGGCATCGGCCATGGTATAATAAAGATGGTGCGCCAGCCAGCTGACCTGTAGATCAGGGTGTAGAATCTTTACTGTTGGTGTAATTCCAAATGGTTCCTGTCCCGCAACCATACCGCTGGCAATTAAACATCGGGTTATTGGTCGTTCAGGCGGCAACCATGTTTCAATTTTGCTTACTGGGCCATTGGCAAACTCCCCGGCAATGCGGGCAATAAAATCGCTTACCATCCTTTGATCCGGGGGCATGATAATATCCACCAGACGCACACTTGTTTCGTGGACGGAAAAAACCCCATAACCATACCATGCCTTATTGAAAAAAGGGCGATAAGCCCATATTTGATAATTATAATGAGGGTGTTGCATGAAACGCCAGTTAATAAAGTCGGTATCCCGAATAATGGCAAACAATTGTTGGTGTCGCCACCTGGCTGCCAGTTGATCAAAGGAAAAATCTGCTGTTGAAACCTGTTCCAGACGTCCCTGAAAAGGGCGTATGTTTTTCATCAAAGTTGATGGCTTAGCAGTTAAATAGGCTGTTTGTGGGGAAACAGCTTTATAATGCAACAGTCGACTGCCAATACGAAAATGCAGGGCTCCCGGAAAGCCATAGAGACATACCGAACCAGCTGGTGGGCCGTACCAATCAAAGAACGTTTCCGCCATGTGCAGAAAAAGACCATCTCTGCGATAATCAGGATGGACC
>JAGGWR010000276.1 GCA_021163445.1 Candidatus Tharpella aukensis | reverse complement strand
TTCTAAACGGGATCACTTAAGTGTCACCAATGATATATTCGTCAACCCCCGACCACGCTTTTTAACGGGTATTTAAACACCAATGTCTCGTCGGTCTCTGCACCCAAGTGCCTTGAGACCAAATATAAACTAATTTACCAGCCCGATTCAAGTTACTTTTAGATGTGTGGCCGCACTCAGCGGTCTGAAAACGCTTTTTACGACGCCATCAAACTTAAGCAACAGTTCTCTTTCGCAGTGTCATGATTATAAATTGCACCGCGCTCTTTTAATTCAGCACAATCAAGACTCTGAAATATCTGAAACAGATGGTACTGCCACAAAATTCAAGGTTGCGTGAACCGTGAAAAGAGGAAAAAAGAGAGCCATAAAGAAGATGTTGACCACCGGAATCATACTGATCAGAGCCGGAAGCCAACCGAGGCGCAGCGCGCGCGGCCATTGATTCTTAATCCAGCCCAACTTTTCCCCCAGACTCCAACGCTGGCGAGAAGTGGGGTAATCGATAAACATTAAGGTGGAATAGAAAATATACAAAAAAATAACCAACCCGGCTCCGGCTACCGGAATGAGGTTAAGCAAAAGTGCGGCAATCGTCACGAGCAGACCAAAAGCGCCGATTTTGCAACCCTCGACCAAATCTTTTACGATCCCGGCCCATGTAAAAGTATCATCACCGGCAAATTCTTCACCGAGATACTTTTTTTCGGCTGAAACGCTGAGAAAGGCATAGCCGGGAGAGGTCAAACTATAGGAAACCAGAAAAGCCAGATAGAAGGCTATAACTCGCGAAAAGACAAGGAACAGCCACTTCAAAACCCACCAACCCTTAACCTTAACCCACCCAATAATACCGGCGGCCTCAGGAGCCTGCTGAAAAAAGTGGCCGGTCAAACCATCAACGAAATGTACGGTTACCAGGTAGCCCAACCAAGTCAACAGAGCCATACAGAACATAAGCAACAGACTCAAACCCAGAAGATTCATATGTTTCAAAATAAAACGCAAAGAAAACGTCAAGGGCAGCCATTTTCTTTTGCCTAATGCACCATTTCCCAACACCTGTACAGACATAAACCAGACCTCATAAAAATTCGATAGAAAAGACTAAAGTTTAACTATTTGTTGTCGATAGCAAAGCTTGAGGGTGTCTTATAAATAACATTATAGGGAGTAATTATGGAGATCAGTTCCGCATCAAGCGACAGCATGATGGCCTTGGCCGTTGCTGCTCAACAGCAACAAACCAGCCTGCAAACGCAAGTCGCGATGCTCCAACAAATTGCTGAAGCACAGCAACAAGTAGCCCTGATCCTCGCCGAAGGCGGTCTGGGCCAAAACCTTGATGTCATAGCTTAAAGCCAACCTGCAGCCAGTTTTTCCACCCACCGTCCGTCCACACCTTAAACCCAAGTCCATTCAATAGTAGAATATAACGCCACACCGTAAAACTTGCAACACCAATCTCAATTATAACTAACACCTGACCCACATAGCTTGACATACTATAAAGCGATTCGCTAGATTAAGGCAACCTTTTTAGTTCTCTATGGCGAAAAAACGTAACTATTCAGCTAACCCGGAAATTCATCAATATACGGTACTTCTCTACTGACGCAGAATAGTTACAAAAATCAATACTCACAAACACCATTATCAATCAACGTCAGTCCGCTTTCAGCATCCACTACCCGCCATAAAGCTTTTCCTGGCGCCAGCGGCCAGATAAGCGTCTGGATAGGCACCCCGGGATAGAGAAAACGGGAAAAACGGCAAGCCAGCCGCTTCATTCTTTCAGGCTCTCCGAGCATCAACTTACCAACCAGTGCCCGGCACCCATAACCCATCGTACAGGCTCCATGCATAATCGGTTTTGCAAAGCCAGAATTTTTTGCAAATTCAGAATCTACATGAACCTCAAAATAATCACCAGTAAGACGATAAAGAAGATGCTGATCCGCAGAAGGCAGTGCATCGATAACAAAGCTGGGCTCTACGTCAGGATAAACAACCCGGGTTCCAGGAACCGACAGAGTGCCGCCGAAACCGCCATCAAAACGAGCGAAAAGAGAGTATATACTGGTAAAAAGATGGAGGCCGGAAGCCGTGCAGGTTTCACATTCACCCACCACCAAAGCCCCTTTCTTCTGGCCCTTGTCGTAGTAGTTGACAACCCTCCCCTCAGTAACCATCTCCCCTTCAAGCGGTATCGGATTATGAAAAATCAACTCCTGTTCGCCGTGCAAGATACCGGCAAGATCGATATTAGCCTCCTGAGCCAGGCGCCAGAAAAAATCAAAAGTGGTGGCCAGGGAAAAGGTCGGCAACACTTTCAACTTCTTCTCGTAACAGTACTCCATTTCGGAGGAACCAGCCCCCACTGCAAGTGCATACAAAATAACATCCCGCCATGAATACTCTCTGACCAGCGGGCCAATTTTCCTTCCTCTCGCCTCTAGATCAAGGGCCATAAACAACTCCATCAATTGTGATATTGCGTACCACAATAGCACGTTCCAGATTTGGAATAAAGTAATAGTCACCATCAGTAGCCAGGACAAGAGTTTAAAAACTTGAGGTCACAGATT
>JAGGWR010000065.1 GCA_021163445.1 Candidatus Tharpella aukensis | reverse complement strand
TGTATGAGCTACGGTACTGCTGTCCCAACCCGGGCTTTTCGATATAGTAGGCTTTACCTCGACTTACTGCTTCATAGGTCAAAGCTGAACGACGGAAAAGTTGGTCAAAATGTTCAGCTCTGTCATCAAAGGCTGCCACTAATAACTGATCCCAATGTGTTTCGCCGTATGTTTTGATATCATAAAATGGAGAGTCAAAAGAGAGACCTTTAACCATTGCCTCACCCACGACAGCAGCCTCTTTCAATATCTTCTGTTGACGTTCATCAGGGTTGAAATCTTTACCCTTGTGAAAACCTAATGAGTCCAGCATCGCCACCATAAAACGATCACGGTTATTGATATTTTCACGGTCAAGAATTTTCTTTAGTGCTTTCCAGTATCCCATACCATGCGGTTGCCATTGTCCCCAAGCAAGGTCATTGCCGACTTCTATAAATTTATTTTCTTCAGGGTTGCTACGCTGACTGTATGAATAGATCTTAAACTTCTTAATCATGGCGTCAGCTTCTGCCGCATCTGCTTGTAAGGCGCGTATTCCAAAGAAAACAACGTTGGTTGGATTTTTTACAATGTGATATTGTTTTTCATCAACACCTTCAGGTACTTCCATGCCAGGAGCAAGCACCAAAAATTTACCACCTTTGTCTCCATCAGGTCCCGACACACCAAAATCAGCAATGCCTCGCTGCCACATATCGTTAATAATTCCAGCAGAGGAACCGGCAGGAACATCAAATACTAATGCACCTGTACGTGTTAAGTCAGCAAACGATATAGCATAAGGAGTGGTGACATTTGCCGTCAAGATACCTTGCTTTGCCTGAGGTGTTTTATACTGAACAATATCACCATCTTTGGCTTTAAATGTTTCTTCATGGGCTACCAGCCATTCACCGTAGCTTACTAAGGGTATTGCCCAGATATAGGCTTGTGTAGCACGTTGAAAATCCAGCTCATCCTTCAACTTGGTAACAGTTTCTAAAGTGGGAAAACCACCAGCAAAACCACCCTCTGTAAAATGTAGATCACCTATGTGTGTTTTGACTTGCGTTGGAGACGTTTGTCCATAGTCGCGAAAGGCTTTTACGGTCATGTCATCCTTGATTTGTGCTGCTGTGACAGTGGAGTTGCCAGCGAATGCACTAGTACCACAAACAGCCAACATCGCAGCAATTGCAATGGCAAAAGCAATTTTTGGTATGTTTTTTTTCATAATGTAGCTCCTTTTGGAATTTTCAAAATTGTAGTTTCGTCATACTTTTAAAAGAAAAATTGTATGCCGGCATAAGGGCCGGTAATATACATACTGTCCAAAGCTGCATCATTATCAAACTCCCACCGTAGATGACGATAACCGCATACAGCTGAAAACTTTTTAAACTTGTAGCCTACGGCTGCTTTGGCCTGCCAGGTGAAATCAGAATCTCCCGTCCCGATATCAAAAAAACAGTTGGTAAACCATTTCTCTGACAGCTTCAATTGTCCTCTGACTGCAACAACTCCGTCCCAAACATCACCGTCGGCAGAGATTTTGACTTCACGAGGGCCCAGAGGGCCATTAGTTTGCACTTTAAGGTCGTTTTTCATCCATAAATAGCGGGCGCCGACCGCAAAATCAAAACTGGCTTTAGGACTTTCAAATATTTTGTAGGCGAGTAATGGAGTGACAATCCAAGACTTGAGCCTGACCTCTAAATCAGTCCCAACCGTTAAGTTCGAGTCAATGGGTACGGTTAGTGAACCTTTGTCGTCAGCCTTAAGATCAAGATAGATAGCATCTACCAGAAACGACCATTTACCTTTTCGTGCCGCGACAGTACTCATCAAAGTTAAATCCAGATTTTCAATAATATCACTGTAATGGATGTTGACCTCATCCCCAGTAGCCGTTTCTACGGATATTTTTGGGGCCCAGCTGTAAAGTTCTAGGCCAAATTGCCACTCTCCACTATCAGTTGACTCATCGGCTCTGGCTTTGGCATCAAGTATATTTACAAACAACAACCCTGTGACAACAAGCAGTATCACTGTCAATTTCAATTTAGCAATTAGCATCTGTCAACTCCAGTCCACAATTAACTTTCATTCTACTTTTGCATTATATTTTAACGTTGCCCGGAGCCTGGATACTTCTGGAGGTTGTCCGAAAATACTCTTTTTAATCATTCAATTTAAAATCTTTAAAAAATTCAGTGGCACCCCAGTTTGCTTGTAAGACCAGGCCGGTATTGATTAGTTGATAGACCGATACACCTGGGACAAGAGAAATTGATTCTCCTACTCCAGAACCTTTTCCGGCAATCTTGAGGGAGGCATCAACCGATGCTCCGACCTGCAAACCGATAGTTGTAAATTGTTTATAAACGAGTTCATTGTCGAAAAGCAGGACAAAATGGAGTGATTTGTAACCAACTCCAGGGCCGGTTCCTACTCGGATAGCGTTCATGTACGTTGGTGTATGGGTTTTGTTGTCATAGACAACCCCTATGCCTTTGCCCGCAACATACATAATCAAGTTAACCGCCTGCCCCTCAAACACACCGTAGCCGTAGGCATTTTTTATCTCTTTTTCAGCTTCAGGATCATCTTTGTACAGACGCTCAAGAGTCTCCTGGGCCATGTCCAGAATTTCTTGTTGCTTAATTTTAATCTCATCAGAGGAAAGGGTTGCAAACTCACTTTTTTTCTCGGTGGTAGATTCCTCGCCGGCAATGGCATTGAATTGCAGGCTCATTAATAAAAAGAGACAGCATCCGATAAGCGTAATTTTTTTCATTGTGATACTCCTGTTAGTGATGTTTTTTTTCAGCTTTAATTACAAAAATTAAACCACCAGCTCTGTTGGTGTGATCCTGCTTATGCTTTATCGTCGTTTAGGTCTGTCTTTTACAGCATCACTCAGATCTTCTAAATCCTCCTCCAGGCGCCGGTCCTGTCGCCGATCCGAGCGACGAATTGTACCTGTCACTCCTGTTGGTCCAATGATATTCGGCGTAGATACTGTTGTTGTCGTTGTTGTTTCGGTTGTTTCTGTCGTTGCTGTTTCCTCGGTTGCGGCACTGTCAGTCGGCTGTGCGGTTGTTGTTGTCGTCGTTGACGTAGAATTAGCAAGACAGATACTTGCAAATAATGTTACGCATAAAACGAGATAAAAAATTCTCTTCATAGCTTATCCTCCTGTTAAATATTTAATATTCACCATAAAAATGATAGACTTGTTGTCAGCATATCGGAATCAAAACCGGTAGATTCTTGTGTGCGGGTACCAACATAAGCCACCTTAATACCCGAAGAGCGATTTATCGGGTAGCCAAGGCTAAAGGCCCAGCCAATTTCCTGCTTCCGGTTGTTTTTGTCGATTCCATCGATACTGTTTTCCCCGCCATAGTCATAGCCCAGACTCGCACCGACCCAGAGTCCCGGCCGGAAAGTATGGATAAGGTGGGCGTGGATGATATACAACGGTTTCTGTTCAAGCGTCTTGCCATTGAAAAAATCATCATTGTCTGTATAGAACGCAACTTCACCGGTAACTTCTACTGTCCACTTTTCCCGAGTATGAATAACGCCAAACTGGGGCCGGAAGACAATCCGGTTTTGTCCTAGATTAATCAGTTTGTCATCCATATACTTACCGGTGGGTAAGCGTACTGTCAGGGCTATGCCGACGATAGTTTCATTTTTTACGTTAGAGCGATAATCCGCAAACTCTTTGCCGCTTAAAGGTGGCGCACCGTAGAGATTTACTGCAAGACGCAGGAAAGTATCCGACCAACCTTTTCTTGAAGTTGAGGCGGAAACGCCATTCAACAACCCGGTCCATCTCCCCTCTTGATAAGCTTGAGTCAGATCAAAACGGGCCGATTTTTCAAACAATTCGAAAGTCCGAATATATTTGGCGGCCCAAGTATGTAACTCCATCTCTACATTTTCGAGCAAAAGGGCGGGGTCGGCAAAAATGTCGGCTTCGGCATAGACATAGCCAACTCCGGCAAAATTGGTTCCCAAAGGCAGGTGATTCCATTTACGTGGTTCCGGTTCCAGAGCAAAACATGGAAATGCCAATCCGCCACAAAACAGGCAAACCAGTAACCATCTTAAAATGCTGTGGGGACCAGGCAAAATAATTTACTTGTCGGGATTAATTCTTGTGATTTTCGAACCCTGGAGGCCAAGCCCGGCCATCAAGCCTTTCTGGCTAAAGCAAAAGGCGTAGATATCTTCCTTGAGGGTTGATGATGTCAATGTTGTTGCGATTCCTTCATCAACTACAACCAGACTGGGGCCAACCCCAACTTCCCAGCCGGAACTTTTTTGCAGATACTGCAAGGCTGAATCCGTCATCAAGAACATTGCGTAGCCAAATGACTGAGCTCCAATTTGGAGTCCATAAGAGGCCGCAACCGTATTGTAGTGAGCCACGATCTTTCCATTAATAATTAATGCGCCTTCACCATATTGTCCGCCGACTATCAGGCCGCCTTTAATAATATCAGGGAAAACCAAAACACCTTTCGCAACCGTTGCGAGTTCCTGCGCTGTGGGCGAACTTGCATAGAGATTTTGCAGGCCAATTTCTACTTTCTGGTTGATTTGATGAGCCGATCCGGCGAAGGCGGGGAGTTGCATAAAACCCATCATAATGATTGCGAACAGGCAGCACATTGATACTTTAGAAATTTTTTTCATGATTATCTCCTTAACTGATTTTGGCTCTGAGAGCCGAGTTTCAGGTTGCTTGCTAAATCGTTATCGGTTACTTATTTATGAAAGTCCGGCGGGGCTTTTCTCCAGGGATATCCCTTTAAGGCCATCTCATAGCCGAGTTCATAGAGTTTTCCCATATAGACCGGGTCAAAACCTTCTTTGGGCTCTTCTGTAAACGTATTAGGAATATAGGCCAGATTAAAGTCGTTGCCATCACGTTGACACAGGGCAAAAATTTGATAGAGGTCGCCAATTCCCTGAGTCCGGATCAATGAGTCGATTGAACGGCTCGCGATCGGCATCAAGCTGCGGTTGACGTCTTGGTAATCCGGTTCCAGAAATGAGTTTCTGATGACATAGACCTTGGGCGCTCCCTTGACCTTTAGTTTTTGCGTTATCAATTTCCAATCTGCCGCCGCCGGGTAGACAAAGACTTGTGATCCCGTGCCGCCATCGACGTGGAGTTCCTCATATTTTTTCCCATTATTTTCAACCGTGATTGCAATCGGTGGGAATGCTACCGGAATGGCAGCAGAGGCCCGGAGGATTTCGTGAATCAGTTCAAGTTTGCCGGGATGATCACTGGCGGCGATTGCACCGATATTCCAAATTACGGAGCGCCCGGCATCGAGATTAACGGTTCCGACAAAGAGCCTGCGCCCACGGCGGTGCTCACCGGCAATTGCTTTAATGATGTCGGCTGTTATATATTTGGCAAGCAATTTTTTCAGGGGGGCCGTATCGGCCATTGAGTCATTGAACATGGCGCTGATAATGCCTCGCTCTTTCATGATGTCTTTGGTTGAGGTTGTGGTGTAGACTTGTTTGAGCAGACCATCATATTTTGATCCGAGAAAGGCAAAGGGGGCGGTCAGGGCACCGGTGCTGATTCCGGTAACCATGGCAAATTCGGGCCGGGTTCCGGCCGCCGACCAACCCGCAAAAAGTCCGGCTCCAAAAGCCCCATTAGCCCCACCTCCGGAGATTGCCAGGTAGCTGTGCGGCTTGTTGTAGACCCCGGAAAAATGTTTTTGGAAATCATTCTCGCTGAATGTGGCAAAACGTTGCAGTGAGAACCGGGGCCACTCATCCCCCCAGAAGCGGGCTTCGGGAATTCCCTCTATACCGACTTGCGAAGTTAGTTCTGCCGGTACCGGATTTATTCTGGAGGGAGCTCCGGCACAGCCGACAACGGCCAACAGGAGGCAAATGACGATTAAGCGAGTGGCCATTAAACAAAACTGTGTCTTTTTTTTTAGTGGCATAGAATGTCTCCTCATGATTTACGGAATTCAAAAATGATGAGCTATTTCCAAGATGCTCTTGTAATTTTAGGTCTTTCCATCTATATAAGATAGTACTCTCTTTGAGTAGGATATCAATTAACAAACGTTAGCGAGATCAGACTTGCCAACTAAAATAATATATAGCTTGTTTATCTAGAATACTATCCTAAAACTGCAAAAAATGAAAAAAAATCTACCTATAGATTATATTTTCCTTTCCGGCTTGGAGTTGAATCTCAATAGTTATGATGTTGAGGAGATGCGGGAGCAGGCGGTGCTCTGGTCATTTGAGCACAAGCAACTTGGGTGTGGTAAATTTGCGGGAAAAACTCTTGCTTACCACACACGCAACCTGCAACTAAGTCTCACTTCTCGTTCGGTTGGGGTTGTACTCCGTGGTGAGATTCCGCCCGAAACGACAATTATATCGTTCCCCCTTTATCCTGCAAATACAATCTATTTTCGAGGCCAATTAGTGCGTGAGCATCAGCTGCTCGTGCTAAACCATTTAGATGAGCTTGATTTTCACACTCTTTTTCCTTCAACTATATTGACGGTTGCCGTTAGTACGAAGATGTTGGAGAAGCAGGCTTTTTCTTTGTTGGGACGTTCTTTTGTTGACTCCTGCTCCCAGGAACGACCTTTGATGAGACCTGATTCTTATTACAGGTGTAGCAATTTTCTGATTTCAATCCTAAAAGACCTCAATTTTCGTAACTATATTTTGGCTCAGATAGATGAAGAGATGTTCGAAAAGGAAATTCTTGAGAGCATACTTTTGGGCATAAATTTTTCTGGGGTGGTGCTTGAGAAAAAAGCGGCTCGCTTCTCTCTGGCCCGGAGGGCGGAAGAGTATATCCGGGGCAACCTTGAAGGTGATCTCTCGATTAGTGATCTCTGTCAAGCTCTGGGCACTTCAGCCAGAACCCTGCATCTTGGTTTTAGAGAGAATCTTGGTCTTCCCCCTAAAGCCTACAATCAAATTTTGCGACTTAATGAAGTTCACAAAGAGTTGCTTTTGAATCGTTTAGGGAGAACTGTTACGGAAATAGCTATGGATTGGGGTTTTTTGCACCTCGGGCGTTTTTCAGAACAATATAGCCGCTTGTTCGGGGAGTTGCCTCGTGAAACCGGTTTCAAAAAAATGTGACTCTCCAATCATTTTTTAGTAGATATAAAATCAAACCTGATGTAATAAGATGCGATAAGTATAATTTACGCTCATGACTAAAAAGGGAATTTTATGAGAAAATGTAAAAATTATCTACAGGTACTGACTCTTTTTGTGGCTTTCAGCTTTTTACTGTCAACTTTGGTTCTGGTACCAAGCGCCTTGGCGGCAGAGGCTCCGGCCCCAAGTTCGGAGAGTGCTGTCAGTTCCGGAGAGTCTGCCAGCCAGGAAGAGCTGGCCCAGATTCTAGCTCCAATCGCACTCTACCCGGACACGTTGTTGGCCCAGATGTTTATGGCAGCAACTTATCCTCTTGAGATTGTTGAGGCGGCCCGCTTTGCTAAAGAAAACACCAGCCTCAAAGAGGATGCGCTGGATGAATCTTTAAAAGAGCAAGAGTGGGATGTCAGCGTAAAATCGCTCTGTCATTTCCCCACGGTTCTGGCTTCAATGAGTGACAATCTTGACGCCACAAAAAGATTGGGTGACTATTTTCTCGATGATCAGAAAGCGGTTATGGATATGGTGCAGACCCTCCGTGCCAAGGCTCAGGAGGCGGGCAACCTGAAAACAACCGAGGAACAGAAGGTTGTTGTTGAAGAGAAAATTATTGTTATTGAATCCGTCAACCCCCAAGTTGTTTACGTGCCATCTTATAGTTGCACCTACGTCTATGGTCCTTGGTGGTATCCTCGCTATCCGCCTTATGTCTGGTATCCGCCACCTCCGCGTTATGGATTCGGTGTCGGGGTTGCTGTTGGCATCGGGATTGGTGCCTGGTGTCGTCCCAATTGGCACCGCGGCGATATTGATATAAACATTAACCGCACTAACAATTTTAACAAAAATGTTAATATTGGCGGTGGCGGTAAAGGTAAAGGCCAGTCCTGGAAACATAATTCCAAACATCGACAGGGGGTGGCCTACAATAATAAAGCGACCCGGAAAAATTTCGGTCAGTCCGACCGAGCCGCCAAACAGAGAGATCTCAGCCGTGGCCGCAGCGGGCAAGGGCTTGATCGCAAAACCCGCGATTCAGTTAAACAGCAGGGCCTAAAAAGTAATGTTAGCCGACCTGCCAACCAAAAATCGAATCGAAGTGCTAACCAAAAGGTTTCCCGGCCGTCCACTACCAATCGGCGAGATGTATCCGGCCGCCAGCCTTCTTCAGCTAAGCGTTCTCAGCCACAGCGTTCCAATGCTTTCAAAAGCTCAGGCTCCGGGCAGCGGACGAGCCAGATGAGCCAGCGGGGCGGTGCCAGTCGTAGCCGCAGTATTAACCGAAGCGGCGGAGGTGGTCGTCGAGGTGGAGGCGGTCGCCGCCGATAGTTAGATGTTTGCTGGTTGATACACTTGCATCCCAAGGGCATTTCCCTTTGGGGCGAAAAAAACAAATTGAGATGGAGAATATTACTATGACTGGTTGTCTGGAAAATAGATCAATACGAAGCGTCTGGGGCTTATGGTTTATGGTGCTGGCGGTGATAATTTTTACAATAATGAATGTCGGCGATGGTTTTGCCGAAAATACCAGCCCGCAAGGTCAGGGTTTCAATTCGCCTGGGACTGCGGTCACAACTATTGTCGCCGCTGTTCGCGAATATGATGCGGCAAAAGCCCTGGCTATTTTGGGGCCGGATGCCGAAGAAATTATTTTTTCCGGTGATAAGGTTGAAGGAAAAGAAGGGGCAGCTGATTTCATCAGGAAATACGATGAAAAACACCGCCTTGAGATGGTGAGTCCGACCTTGGCCACCCTTTTTATCGGAGCTGACGACTGGCCGTTCCCGATTCCTGTTGTGAAAAGCGGCAAAAGCTGGTTTTTCGATGTCGCGGCCGGCAAGGAAGAGATTTTGAATCGCAGAATAGGTGAGCATGAGCTAAATGTTATCCAGGTCATGCAGGCCTATGTCGAGGCTCAACTTGAGTACGCGAGTAAAGATCGTGATGGAGATGGAGTTCGTGAATTTGCCCAGCAGTTTAAGAGTGACGCAGGCAAGAAAAATGGTTTGTACTGGTCGGTAAAAGAGGGAGAAGAGCTGAGTCCGTTTGGCCCTTTAATTGCCGAGGTTAAAAGTGAAGGTTATGATGTGAACTCCAATAAACCTCAACCATACAATGGCTATTACTATAAAATTGTCACTCGCCAAGGAGAAAAGGCTCCCGGCGGAGCCTATGACTATGTTGTCAACGGCAGTATGATCTTAGGGTTTGGTTTGATCGCATACCCGGCAAAATACGGAGCTTCAGGTATCATGACTTTTGCTGTTAATCAGGAGGGCGTCGTCTATGAAGTCGATCTTGGTGAAAAAACAGCCGAAATTATCAGCAAAAAAATTAAATACAACCTTAATGAAACCTGGCAAAAAGTAAGCGATCTGGATCTGGATAATGGGTAAGGTGATGAAGTTGTTATTAAGGAATTTGTAAAGTCACTATCAAGGCACAAGGGCAGCAGGTACAAAGTTTAAAACCGAACGACAGAGTAAATATGGGAATAGTGTGATTTCATACCATCTGTTTGTGTTTATAAAAAGAACAATTTTCTGAATTGTTGTAACGGTATGATTTTATAGCTTTAATTGTATTGCTTCGGGGTTTGACCGTGTTTTGCCTTTCTCTGCGTCTTTGCGCCTCTGCGGGAAAACGCTTTTTGTCTCTCGCAAAGACGCAAAGACGCAGAGAAAAACCGCAACGCAAATATCCTTCAAGTTTCTTTTGTTTTAAATATTAATGATTTAACTCAAGTCAGAAGGTTGAGTTGAAAACTCTGTATCTTCTGTTTGTAATAATTATCGCACTTGGTGATTACTTAACAGCAAACCGAATATTTCCGCTCCATTAGAGCAAGTCCTCTAAATCAAGCAATGTTTCCCCTCCTTGTCTAATTATATCTTCGTCGGCCATGATTGTCATAGTTTCGCGCATAGCCTCGTATTGATCCATGGACATGACGACGACCTTCGGTATGCCATTTTTAGTGATAGCTATAGTGTCATCATTATCGTCAATGAGGCGTATCATCTCAAGCAGTTCGGGCTTGGTTTTAGTGGCGGCTATGTAGTTGTCAATCTGCATGATTACCTCCTTTGAGCGAGCCCTTAATTTGTTGTGATAGTCGTAACATCAATAGTTACAGTTACTATTATAATAGCCAATATTTATGAAGTCAACAATGTGGGCAAAGATTTAGTTAGATGCCTCCCGCAAAGACGCAAAGAGTTCAAACAATCAAGTTGTCTTATGGTTTTTCTTGGCGTCTTGAGTGAGCAACGCGAACGTGCGGGAGACTAAAGATCTTTATTATTTTTTTGACAAGCTTTCATTAGTAACCCTCTAAGTTCGTTCTTTTGCCCGGCTGTTTCTCTCTGTAGGTAAAAAACCTAAAAAGTTTCCTTTCTTTACCTACACCAAAATACACCGATCACCGATTTACAGCCTCTTTGATTCTCGCTATTATTCATATTATCACAGTTTTCCCGCCCTTTTCCCTCGCGCTCCAATCATTGTCGGCGATCTGATTATTCGTTCCAATCTTTTCTGGGGTTTTGTCGTGGCCATGGTTACGGTGGCTATCTTTGCTTTGATCTTTAAGTATGCGAAGGTCGGGGTTGCTATGCGGGCTACGGCCAACGATCAGATGGCGGCTCTGTTGCAGATTGATTTTGACAATGTCGGCAAATGGGCCATCGACAAAGGTATCACTTTCACTAATTTCAAAAATCTTACCGGTCTGCCGGAGGTTTTTGCCCTGATCAAGGCTGAAGTTGAGAAAACCAACCAGCAGTTTGCCCGAGTTGAGAATGTCCGCCGCTTCAAACTCCTGACCAAAGAACTCGACCACGACGATGACGAAATGACAGCAACGATGAAGATCCGAAGGGCGAACGTCTATAAGAAATTCGCGGCCGAGATCGATGCCGTCTACAGTTAAATGGTTACCGATAATATTTAGTCTCTTCATCTGGAAATTGTTAGATAACAGATAACATGTTGACTATTAATTGTTTGTCTGATACGAAGAGATCATGTTTTCCTCTATTCCCAGTATCCTTACTCCTAATGAAATGGAAAAGCTTTTAGCTGAGCGTTTTAAGGCATTGCGTCTTCAGGCAGGCTATAAGCGGACGACTCTGGCGCTGCGGGCCGGAGTAACCATGGCTTCATTAAAAAGATTTGAAACCAGCGGTCAGATCTCCTTGAAAAATTTATTGCGGCTGGCTCACACGTTTGGCAGACTTCCTGAGTTTTCCGGACTTTTTGCTCCCCCTCAAGCCGCCTCACTGGCACAGTTGCGGGGGCAGGGTCAGGAGAAAATCCCTCGACGAGGTCGAATCTGATATGGTTGTCAAGGTTCGTGAAGTTGAGGTGTTTTTCACTCTTGATCCAGACAACTCCTGGCCGGTAGGTGTCCTGGCGGCTCAGGGGCAACGTCTTTTTTTTGAGTACAGTCCAGATTGGTTGAAACGGAATCTGGAGCTTTCCCCTTTTATCCTGCCCTTAAAATCCGGACTATTCGAGCATCAGCAACGTGAATTTGGCCCTCTTTTTGGACTATTTGATGATTCCCTGCCAGATGGTTGGGGCCTGCTTCTCATGGATCGTTATTTTCGTCAATCAGGATTGAATCCGGCATCCCTGTCACCTCTTGACCGGCTTCTCTACTTGGGACGAAGAACTATGGGGGCTCTTACTTACCATCCTGCAACATGGCTGAACCAGTCGGATGCGGGTCAATTCAATCTCCATGAATTAGCCTCACATTCCAGACAGATCCTGGCTGGGGCCGAAGGCGAGGTTCTTCCGTTATTGTTACGTGCCGGCGGTAGTCCCGGCGGGGCCCGCCCCAAGGTATTGGTAGGCTACAATCCTCACGATCAGACCCTGGTTGCCGGAGATGATGATTTGTCTCCAGGCTTTGCCGCCTGGATAGTTAAATTTTCGGCTCGTGAGGAGGCTCGTGACGCCGGTTCTGTGGAGTATGCTTATGCCCTTATGGCGGCTGCTGCAGGACTTGAGATGCCAAACTCCAGGCTCTTTCGGACGCGGCAGGGTGATGCATTTTTTGGGGTAAAACGTTTTGATCGTGGGCCTGGAAATCGACGTTATCATATCCATACTTTTGGTAATCTTATTCAGTCTGATTTTCGTGTCCCGGCTTGTGACTATAGCGATCTTCTCAAAGTGACATTGCTGTTAACCCGCAATCATACTGAATTATTGCGAGCCTATCGCCTGATGCTCTTTAATGTCCTAAGCTGTAATCGTGATGATCATGTCAAAAATTTCAGTTTTATTTTAGATGATGTCACTGGTCAGTGGCGCTTGTCTCCAGCCTATGATCTTACCTTCTCTTCCGGGCCGGGCGGTGAACATAGTACGACCGTGGCCGGTGAAGGTCGAGCCCCGGCTTATGAGCATTTTGTCAAGCTTTCAGAACAATTCGGTATTTCCACAAAAGAGATGAAAAAGATGATCTGTGAGGTTGCCGGTGCGGTGGAGCGTTGGCCGGAATTTGCGGAAAAGGCTGGCGTTTCAGCGGCAAAAATCAGATATATTGCCGGTTTTTTAGCTGCTTCGATATGAGTTGAAAGATCGAGAAATAACGACTGAAGGAAGTGCAGCAGTGCGAAGAGCCGGGCTGCTCTTCCGAGATCGACTACACCGAGTAATCTTCCTGGATGCTGTTTCTGAAGTATCTGGACGATCTGGAACAAGAACGCGCCCAATATCATCCACACCAACACCCTGGCCGAAAATATCAGCGATATTCAGGAAAAAGACCGTTTCGATGATCAGAGAACCCTTTTCGGATTTCAGGGCTACCTCTATGCGCATCTGGATGAAAAACGCTGACCCTCCCCATAAAAAGAGAGGCTCAAGACTACATTGCATAATCCCTTAATGCGGGAATTACTCCCGTAACCCAAAATAATCGTAAGGCACTAAATATTAAAGCCGTCTTTCCGGTTTAACCAGCTTCGGGGGATGGCGTTGGAGGTGTTGATTGATCTTTAAGGCGAGTTTTTTGACTTTTTCGCGTGTCGCTTCCGGGCCGCAATAGGCGTAGAGAAAGCGTAAGCGTTGGCTCCGGCTTAAAAAAGAGAGGGCCATGCGGCCGAGGCCGGAAAGATCATAGATAACGCCGTATTCACGGCGCCATGATGGTAGTTTGCGCCCGCGCGGGCTGTCGATCCACCAGAGACCGCTGATCTCTTTTTCCGGGTTTTGTCGAATCAGGATATTGCGCCATTTCGGGTCGAAATGGAAAAAACCGGCTGCATGCATAGTTTGAATATGTTTACAAACCGTTGCCTGGATGGTGTGGAAAGTTTGTTGCTGCTGTTCTCGTGGCAGGAACGTCCAATCATGGATGGCGTAATCCTCTAAAGTGATGGTCTCGGGAATCCCCCGAGTAACGATGCAGGCAGCAAAAAGGGAGCCGCAACGACGAATTTCGCCCACGGCTACGGGTTCAGCGATGGGGATGTTGAGCTTTGCCATCTCCCGGTAGCTGAAAAGTTCTACTGCCGTCTCACTCGGGCGCAGGTAGAATTTAAAAGGCTTGCCAAACAGTAGATAACGTTTGAAATAGACGGTTTCGCCATTGCCTAAAGTAGCCTTATAGGCGTTGGTGCGTTTGCTCCGAGTTACCTGCTCGCCGGGTTCGAGTTTATCCCAGTGGCTCCCTTGAACCAAGCCTATCTCTTTGAGTTTTTCCTCCCAGCCTGGAGTAAAATAGAGTCGGTTGCCATTAAAATGGCAAGGTCGGCGTTTTCCGCTCAGAGTCATTAATTTAATTTCCATTTATCACTTCACTCTTCATATTTCACTCTGGCTACTGGGCCTCAAGCGGGATGACATTCTGGATGATGTTCCAGTCCCGATTGCTGATTTGCTCGCCGCTGAAGATTGAGCTCCCGAGATTACTGATAAAGCTGCCGCTATCCGCTGTAACTTTATTGTAACTTTGTAACCGCTCTCAATTAATTTGTCGTCAGAGCCGGTTGCCAGTTGAGCCAGCCTTTTTTTGCTTCTTTATGTAGTTTATAGCGCTGTTTCGGTAAAGCTCTCGGCCCCATGGCGTCACCTTCGGGCGTCACCATGCAGAGTCCACCGGCGATAATTGCTTCGAGTGATTCCGTAGTTATTTTGACCCCTGAAAAGATCCCGGCCTTGACATTTATGCCGCTGCCATTCCAAAATTTGGAGTTACAGTAGACCAGTTTCTGGTAAGGCGGTGCGATATTGACATGGATTAAGACTTTTTGAGCCGTTGGTGAAAGTTGGGCTCCGGTTACCCGGCCAATTTTGATTTGGCGATAGTAGAGTGGCGAGCCTTTTTTTAATGAACCAAGTTGGTCTGATTCGAGAACAATATTTAAACCGTGGGCTGTGCTCTCCAGGGCTGGCGGCGCATTAAGGGCAACAAGTTCAGAGACCGGGCCGCCGATGCCGGGTCGTAGATTGATGTAAGTTCCAGAGAGGATAGTGTCAAGATTATTGATGCCGGAGAGTGAGACTTCCGGGCTGACAAGCCAGACTACGGTGTCGGCTGTGAAAAGTTTAGCGGCCTGTTTCTTTATCATCGCCCGGCAGACAACCGCATCCATGGCTGCCGTAAATTCGACTTTCTGGATGCTGCCGATGGCAATTCCTTGATAGCGAACCTTGATTCCCTGTTTAAGCCCCTGGGAACCTGCAAACTGGATAGTAATTAGTTTTTTATCAATCTCTTGGGCTGCCTGGCGGCTGGCGTAAAGGATGTATTGTTGACCGGAGGCGGCCGCATCACCGGGGTCTGGCGTAAAGAAGGCGATGCCGCCGGCAAGAATGCTTTTCAGGGAGCTGGTCTTAAGCTCAAGTCCGGAAATCCCCCCGGTAACCGTTATTCCGCTAACATTGTGAAAGATACTTGAAGTTTTTAACAGGTGCGCATATTTCTTTTTAATTAGAACATCGATCAAGACATTATCGCCTTGATCTTCCAGGGCAAAGCCGGTTATTTTACCGACCTCGATATGTTTGTAGAGGATTGGCGAACCGACCGAAAAATCTTTGGCATCAGTTGCTTTTATCTGGACTTGTAATCCTTTGGTCTGCAAAATCGGAACATTTTCTATCGCGCTCTGGAAGCTTTTGTAAACCTTAAAACTGTGGTCTCCAGGGCCTTTAGATTCTCTATTTTTCGGGTTTGACGGCGTTGTAAAAGAGATGCCACCGGTCAGCAATGTCGTAATCGTACCGCTTTCGATGCTAACGCCGTCAAGTCCCGCATCAATCTTTAAACCACCGCTTTTCCAGAAAACCGAGTTCTTTTTTACGAGAGAGACATATTTTTCATAAATCAGTATTTGGCTGCTGATATTCTGCCCATCAGTGTCGAGGTCAAAACCGATTATTTCACCGACCTTAAAGTTGCGATAAAGAATCGGGGCGCCAATCGCAAATGACTTTGAATCTTTAGAGCGCAGGGTGAAAATCTTGCCAGCGGGTAAAAGTTGATCAACAATCGGGGCTTTTTGGGCTACGAAATAGTCTTTATAGATGCCGTCACCTGGTTCATAAGCGATATAGACACCTTTCAAAAGGGTGTCGAGGTGGCGTACCCGATTAACAGAAATCTGCGGTTTGACAACCCAAAAACGGGTTCCTTCGCGCAAGATCGATTCGGCTCGGGGGTCGATGTTGATGTGCGCTGTAACCGTTTGTTTATCTTCATCAAAAGTGATATCGGTAACCACGCCAGCCTTGAAACCGCGATTCAGTACTTGGGTTGTTTCGGCAATAATGCCATGGGCACTGGGTAGCTGCAGTGTCATTTTGAGACCAAATTTAGCCTCATCGAAATCGTCATAGAGCGGGAAAATCCGGCCATTTTCAGCCGCCGGACTCAGGCTTTGGTATTTTGGTGTCTGGAGGCTGATGCCGCCATAGATCAACGCCGCCAAACTCTCCATGTGAATTTTAAAGCCTGAGAGGCCGCCTTTAAAATTAATCCCACTGCTGTTCCAAAAGCGGGTTTTGGTCTTGATCAGATAGGTGTATTTTTCCTCGATGTGAATGTCAATAGTCACCCCTTTACCATTTTCATTAAGTTTATAATTTTGCACTGAGCCAACTGGGATATTTTTATGGTAGATCAGGCTGTTACGTTGGATTGAACCCAGATCTTCAGCGGTTAGTTTTATATGAAGGCCAGGGGCACCTGGAGGGACGGGGGGGGATTCCGTAAGTCCGGTAAACAGTTTGCAGAATTTTTTTGAGGTGCCGCGCTGAACTTCAATGTAACTGCCGGACAACAGCGTGTCAAGGCCGCTGACCCTCCCGGCGGAGACCTCCGGCTTGACGACCCAGAACTTGGTATCTTCAACCAGTCCTTTTTTGGATTGGCGATCCATTTTGAGAAGAAGAGAGACGCTGTCGATGCCGGGGTCAACTTGGATATCACTGACTATGCCAATCGGAATACCTTTGTAGACAACCTTGGTTTTGCCGGGTGTAATCCCTTCGGCACTGGCGAAATGGACAACAATATTGATGCCCGCATCACGATAGCTCTTGTAGATCAGCCAGCCGCCGATGATCAAGGCGACAATCGGCAAAATCCAGATCGGTGAAATTCCACGTTTCTTTTTATGGACAGGTTTTTCCATGATTCCTCTCTTATTGTTTAAGCATCCCAGAGTAGTCGGGGGTCAAACGTGATGGCCGCAAACATGGTGCATAAGACAACCCCGACAAAATAGGGAGCTGCGGGTGCGGCCGTAATAGTGGTTAGACCTTCAAAATTGACCAATACATGGAGGAGCGCGATAACAAAAATATCGAGCATCGACCAGCGGCCGATAAATTCGATGATACGAAAAAGGATGGTTTTGTGACGGAGCCAACTGCGCCAGCGAAAGTGGATTGAAAGTAAAATCAGGATGAGACAGATAATTTTAAAACAGGGCACCAGGATACTTGCGGTCAGGATAACCGCGCCGATACCGTATGAACCTTCCTGAAAAAAATAGATTATACCATCCATAATTGTCGACAGATCCGGCGAGCCCATAAAATCGACGAGCATAATCGGCAAAAAGTTGGCCGGAAAATAGAGGATCAGAGCCGCCAGCACCAGAGCCCAGCTCCGGTTTAAGCTGTTGGGTTTACGCAGATGAATTGCGGCCCCGCAGCGCGGGCAGGTGCCTAATGCCGATTTCCCGGTAGCCGGAACCAGTTTATGACAGTCATGGCAGAGAGCCAGACCAGCCTCTTTAGCGGTTGTAACTCCGGAATTAATCATTTTTTCGCAACTTGCTCCAGAAAATCCGTATTTGAGCAAAACTTTGTGCCTTCAGCCTCTGCGCCTCTGTGCCTTTGGTTTCGGCGTTCACCGTTTTCAATCAGTTTCCAGAACTCATCTTTATCCATCATCAGTGAGGAGCCCAGGGCCGCGGCTAAAAGTCCGATAAAGCAGAAGAGGCCGACATCATACTGAATAGTGGCCATGTGATGCATCTTGATGATGGTTACCAATATGCCGATCATAAAGACCTCAAGCATGCCCCACTCATCAAGATGAATATAGCTGCGCATCAGCAGCCGGAGCGAATTATGGTAACGTTTAAATTTAAGGCTTAGGGAGATCAGGAAAAGTAAGAGCAATTTTATCAGGGGGAAGATAATGGTGGTCAGTGCGACAATGAGAGCGATAAACCGGTAGCCGGTGTCCCAGGTCATAATGACTTCATCAAAGATGTTGCCGCTGTTTTCGAGGCCCATCGTATTTAAGGTCATAATCGGCATGAAGATGGCGAAAGGGAAGAGCAGGAGCCCGGTCAAGGCCAGAGCCAGAGTTCGATTGATTGAATCGGTTTTTGGTTCTCTGAGAGTCTCTCCGCAACGCGGACAGCAGAGCTTTTCCCCGGTGGCCACGGGAATCTTTTCCAGCAACAGGTCGCAGTCGGGACAGGCGATGACCTGGTTAATGTCAATGTCTGCTACTGCCGGGGTTGTTGTGGGTGCCTCACTGTTCATGGCTTAAAACCTGGTTGAGAAGTTCGCTCACACCATCATTTTTCAGCCTGTTGAAAGAACAGCCCCCCATAATGATCGTGAGTAGCAACCGACAGGGAATAAAGGAGGTTTTTTTCATTTTGTCGAGCCCATTTTTTCGGCAAAGCTTTGGGCCACCTGGATTCCGACCAGGCGAGCGACAAAGACGGCGGTAAAGAACTGCCCGACAACCGCTTCAAGTTGGCAAAGAGCCATCGCCGGAGGGGTTTGTGGTGTGATATCGCCGTAACCTAAAGTCGTTATTGTTACAAAACTTAAATAATGGAAATGTTGAAATTCTTCCCTGATGCGGTCGGTTTGACCGAGCCCGGCTCCGGCAAAAGAGCCGGGCAGGCAATCTTCCATCAGCATAAAGAGCGAGGCCCAGAGCAGGGCGAGTAAGAGATAGAGGCAGAGGGCTGCGGAAATTAACTCCGCATCAACTTTTTTTGCTTCGAAAATATAGTGGCTGAAGGATAAAACCAGCAGACCGAGATAGAGCACCAGAATCACGTCAATCGCTTTGTCGCTGATTTGGAGCAGGCCGGTGAGATTGCCCCAGAGCAAAATGGTGGTCAGAGTCATGAGGACGATTGCTGGCCACTGGAGTTTGTTTTTCCGGTGGATAGTATAAATCGCAGAAAAGAGAACGATCGTAAAGAGTGTCTGAGTTACCATAAAGGCATTGGGCATGCCCGCCAGGAGCGGGCTAACGACAAGGTAGAGAAAGAGCCAGAGCAGCAGGTTTTGAAACCTGAAGCGAAAATGGATTAAGTTCTCTATCTTCAAAGAGGGGCCTCAAAAACGTAAATATTTGGCTGGCTGAGGGGTTACTCAGTTTAAAGGATATTGCAGGTGCGAGGCACATAGGCACAAAGGCAGAAGGCACAGAGTTTTCTATAAACACAGATCGGTTTTAAACTTTGTGCCTATGTGCCTGCTGCCTATGTGCCTTGTACTTTTACTATTCAACTTCTGGCAACAACTCCAGCCAGGAGCCGTTATCGAGCCAATGTTTGGTTATTCTCTCAAGCTCGCCGCTGCCCTTGAAAGAGATGAAGAAATTTTGCAGCCAGTTAACCAGAAGCGGATCGTTGGCCGGTATGGCAATACCGATGGGCTCAAAAGTGAAGGGTTTCAACATGGTTGAGAGTTCGGCTTCCGGGTAGCGGAAGGTTGAGATCAGGCAGATGGGATAATCCGCTACCAGAGCATTAACTTTTCCGTCTAAAACCAGTTTGACGGCTTCATCGTAGGTTTCCGCCGGGACAAAGTTGGCTTTCGGCAGGAGCCCTTCTACGACCTGCTGGCTCGTCGAACCCTTTAGGGCAGCGAGAGTGGTTTCAGGATTATTTAGTGCTTCTCCATCCTCGATTGAGGCGATAGCGATATCTTTGGTCAGAATTGATTTGCCGGAGAGAAAATAGGGGCCGACAAAAGCGACTTTAAGGTTGCGCTTGCCGGTCATGGTCATATTTGACATCACCATATCGATCTCGCCGGATTTAAGTGCCGGTAAGAGTTGGTGGAACGGCATCGCTTTTAAGTTCAGCTCAACCCCCATGGCGGCAGCAATGAAGGTTGCAATGTCGGGTTCGATACCGATTATTTTACCGCTTTTAGTAGTCATGTTGAGCGGCGGCATACTCGCCGCAGTACCGACGATTAATTCGCCCCGGGTCGCAATTTTCTCAAGTACGGGGGAAGTGGAGATCTCGGATTTACTGTTTATTGCATTGCAGGCCCCAAGGATTAAGGGGATGATGATCAACAGGGCCGTTAATTTGAATAGTTTCATTGCGCTCTCCTTGGTAACTTATTCCGATGATTATGCCTTGGGCAAAGCCCGCATTAGGGATAACCTAACAAACTGAGTTATATTTATCATGCTAAGAGCCCGATTGCAAGTATATAAACAGCCTTTGCCGGAATCTTCAGTTGTTTTTCAATTTCTCTTGTTTATGCTCTTCAACCAGCCGGTAAGCGATATAATATTTATAGATATTGCTGACATACTGGACGGTTTCGCGGCCGATTTTTTTGGCGGCTGCGAGTTCAACATTATTAAACCAGATATTTTTATTAAGTCCCATCTCTCCGGCCAGTTTGCGCATTTGTGAAATCCTTCGCGGCCCGGCATTGTAAGAAGCAAAACTGAAAAGCATCTTGTTGAGATCATCCATGTTCTGCTTGTCGGCATAATAGTTGTCATAGACAAAGCGTAGATATTTGCTCCCGGCGTTGACATTGTTCTCAATTTCTTCAATATTTTTAATGTTTACTTTGGGGTCGGCCGCCGTACTTTTTAAGACCTGCATAATGCCGATGGCTCCGGCCGAGCTGCGTTGACTTTGATCAAGTTGTGATTCCTGGAAAGCCAGGGCCATCAGCATCAGGTAATCAAACTTAAAACGTTTGCCGTACTCCTGGAAAATTTTAACCGTTTGCTCAAACCGTTCTCGTTCATCTTTGCGGTTGGGATTTGTCGCCCAGCGGTTCTTTTTTAGGTAGCGATTTATAATCATATTGCCGTGCAGGGTGCCATGACGAATTTTTTTGACAAACTGATTGACTGTCTTTTGTAATTTCGGGTTGTTTTTCCGCATAGCCCAGGCGATTTTGCTGCCGCTATTGATAACCAGGTCTTCTCTGACGGTAAGTTTATCATAGATTCCGGCCCAAAATTTAGCCTTATGGCTGTCAACCACCGCCCAGGGCAGGATGCCGGAATTAACCATCTCCAGAAGGTCGGCGTCTTCCAGGTATTTTCCTGCAGGATTGAGGGTAATCGGTTTTTTGCCTTTCTTGATAAGGGTTTGGTTAAGTTTTTGCAGATGTTCATAATAGCTGCTCGATTTACGCACCATGATTTCGCGTCCGGCGAGATCATCCAGCGTGGTCAGTTTTTCGGCTTTTGCTCCGGTAACTAATAGCTCCTGGACCTTGCTCGTAAGCGGGTCAGAAAAATCGACCTGCTGTAACCGTTCCGGAGTGATGGTCAAATTTGCCGCGGCCAAATCGCCGCGCCCTTCAATTAAGTCGGAAAAGAGGCGATCTCTGGTTGTCGGAACAAAGACAACCCGGATTTTTACCGTGCCTTTTTTCAACTTTTTATTGATAAATTTTTCAAAAAGTTTCAAGCCTTCATAGGCCGCGCCCCGGGCTTGACCATGATCAAAAAAATAGAGCATGTCATTGTAAACCACCAGAGCCCGGACGACATGGCGTTTATTCATTTTATCAAAATCGCCGGTAAACTTTTTTTGCTGCAAAAATTCATCGTGTTTTTCGCCCGCTGCCGCCGGGGCCGTAACCGTAAAAAAGAGGCTGAGCAGTATGAAGAGTACCAAGCTGCCGGATTTAAAGATTCTGGTAAACATTGTTAAAGTTCTCCTATGAGGTGTTTTTGTATTAGTTATGTTTTGTCTAAAAACATTTACAACCTAGCAACTTTTTGTTATGTCGTCAAGCACGCAAGCTGAGAAGATAATCCAGTTGTAAATTGTAGAAAGTGAGGTTAACTGAAGATGGGGCCAATAAATGTTGATTTGATCTGGATATCGATCGCTTTTCTCTGCGGTTTTGCCGTGTTGCAGGTTGGTCTGCCGCCGCTTATCGGTTTTATCGGGGCTGGCTTTATCCTTAAAGGGTTGGGGTTGACCAGTGGTTTTATGGCGCTTGAGGCGATTGCCAATATCGGGGTCATGATCATGCTCTTTACGATTGGCCTTAAGCTCCATATAAAAGATCTGCTGAAACCGGAGATTTGGGCGACGACAACCGTTCACACGGTTCTGTCGGTGGTTTTTTTTGGCAGCTTGGTCTTTCTTGCAAGTGCTGTGGGGCTGCCTTTTTTTACTTCACTGACCATGATGCAGGCGGCCTTAGTCGGTTTTGCCTTAAGCTTTTCGAGTACCGTTTTCGCGGTTAAGGTGCTTGAGGAGAGCGGCACCATGAGTTCTCGATACGGTCAGCTGGCGATCGGTATTCTGGTGGTTCAGGATATTTTCGCCGTCCTTTTTATGACCGTTGCCAAGGGTAGTATGCCCTCGCTCTGGGCTCTGGCACTGCCCCCATTTTTGTGGTTGATGCGGCCGCTGTTGTTCTTTTTTCTTGATCGCAGCGGGCGCGGGGAGCTTTTTGCTTTGCTCGGTCTGTTTGCGGCCTTTGTCGTCGGGGCGTTTAGTTTTAAATTTGTCGGCTTAAAACCCGATCTCGGGGCTCTAATCATCGGGGCGCTGCTGGCCGATCACCCCAAAGCTGCAAATCTCTCAAAAACCCTGATGAATTTCAAAGATCTTTTTCTGATCGGTTTTTTCTTCAGTGTCGGGCTGACCGGTATCCCCTCATGGAATAATCTGCTTTTAGCCCTGATCTTGAGCCTGTTTGTCATTTTTAAATCAGGCCTCTTCTTCTTTCTCTTTACCCGTTTTCATCTGCGCGCCCGCACCGCCCTCTTTTCGACTGCGAGCCTGTCCAACTATAGTGAATTTGGCCTCATTGTCGCCGCAGTCGGGGCCAAAAATGGTTGGCTTAATAACGAGTGGTTGATTATTTTGGCTCTGACCATGTCGTTCTCTTTTGTCGCGGCGGCCCCGTTTAACAGCAGGGTCAATGCTCTTTATGATCGTTTTGCACACCTTTTAAAACGTTTTCAGTCGACCCGGCGGCTGCCGGGTGAGGAGATCCCGGTTACTGATGGTATTCATGCCATAGTTTGCGGTATGGGGCGGGTTGGGGTTAAGGCATTTACGACGGCGGAGGGGAAATTCGGGCCCGAGGCGGTGCTCGGTTTCGATCATGACAAGGAGGTAGTGGCCGGGGAAATTAAAAAAGGGCGCAATGTCTGTTGGGGGGATGCTGCCGACAAAGATTTTTGGGAACGTGTGGAACAGGCGGGTAAAAATCGAAAAGATGACCGTTTACTTGAAATTGTGATTCTCGCGATGCCGTCACAAGTTGCCAATCTGGCCGCTCTGCAAGAGTTGCAAAACATATCTTTTAAAGGTTCAATTGCGGTAATGGCCAAATATGATGATGATGTGGCGGCGCTGGAAGCCGCCGGTGCCGATCTCGTATTTAATCTTTATGCGGCGGCGGCTACCGGATTTGCCGAACATGTTTTTACGGCGCCGCAGTCAACTTGAGGTTCTGAATGCAAAAAATCCTGAAAATATTTTTCTTTTTACCGCTTGTTCTGATTATTATACTGTCGGCGGTTTTAGGCTTTGCCTATCTAACCTTTGATAATGACGATTATCGTAAGGGGTTGGTCTCTCTGGTCAATAACCTGAGCGATTATCAAATCGAGATCGAAGAGCCGTTGAGGCTGCAAATTGCCCGGCGTCCGGCCCTGACTGCGGCCGCAGTTAAACTCAAATTGCCGGGTGAGTCGGAAGCCTTGGTATTTCGTGATCTTGATCTTGTTTTAACTCCGGCAGCTCTCCTGCGCGGAGAGTTGGAGCTTGAGGTGGCGGGCCTGATTGATGATCGGGCAACTTTAGAGTGGTTGCTGCCTCAGGGGCTCTATGTTTTGAACCGGGTTAAACTTTCCGGCCAGGTTACGGCTACCGGGGCCAAGCTTCGCATTAATGATTTTAAAGCGCAGGGGAGTAATCCGCAAGGCGTGGATGTCGCGGTGGCCGGTGACGGCCTGATCGAAGATTTTTCCGCTCTGCAGCCCTTTTCCCAGCTTGATCTTGAGATCAAATTGGTCTCGCCTGATAGTCGCAGCCTTGAAGCTTATCTTCCCGATGATCTGCCTGAGTTGGGGCGGGCTCGCGGCTCTTTGCATCTGGTCGGAGTTTCGCCTGAGGCCTTAGGAGTCGAAGATATAGCTCTCGATTTCGGCTCGGATGACGGGTTCTCTCTGCGGGCTGAGGGGCGTATTGGCAAAATCCCCCTGGCTCCGGGAACTATTAACAGTGATATTGATCTAAAGTTGAAAGGGTTGGCGGCGAAAACTGAAAATCTTAATGCGCTTCTGGATATTTCTCTGCCTGAGGCGGGCGTGATTATGTGCAGCGGTTCTCTTCAGGGAACCAGCAGCGAGTTGCAGTTTAAAGATTTTAAGTTAAACTTTGGCAAAAATGTGCTGGAGGCTGACTTTACGGCAAACTTTGTCGCTAAGTCACCAAAATTTGCCGGGCAGGTCAAGGCGCGGAAGCTGTATCTGGACGATTTCCTGGCAAAATCTTCCTCCGTTCCGGAAGCCGATCCCAAAGCGCCGGTTCCGCCGGTTGATGCGGCCAAAAAACCAGCTAAAAAACCTCACCCTAAAGAACCTCTCTTCAGTCGTCAACCTTTTTCGCTGGAGGCGCTGCGCAATTTTGATTGCGATGTCGATATCGATATCTCAGTTGATCAGGTGCTGGGTTTTAAAGAGGTGCTTAAAGATATTGCAATTGGTCTGAAAATTAATGGTGACCGGCTCAATATTGATCCCGTCTCATTTATTTTCGAGGGTGGCTACGTCAAGGCTTCGTTAATAATGGATGAGTTGGCGGCGGGGCATGAGGTTGTGCTTAAAGGCGCGATTGATGATCTTGATCTGGTCGACACTTTACGCATTTTTGGTGTCGATTCAGTGGTTACCGGGAAACTTACGATAAATGTTGATCTGCATAGCCACGGTCTCTCGTCCCATGAACTGGCAGCTAATCTTGGTGGTAATCTCGATATGGCGTTAGAGGACGGACAGGTGCCCAGTCACACTCTCAATCTGATCGCCGTCGATATGCTGGGTTGGAGTTTTCGGCGCATGCTTATGAAAAAGAAATACGCTGATATTAACTGCGGTATCCTCAGTCTGCTGGCGGAGTCCGGGGTTCTTGGGTGCCGGGCTTTTATTCTCGAATCTCCAAGTTTGCGGATTACCGGGGCCGGAAGTGTTGATCTGGTGGGTGAAACCTGTGACTTGGTTCTCTACCCAAAGAAAAAAAGAAACTTTCTGGCTGTCGTTACGCCGGTAACTATTAGGGGCAATTTACAGGATCCTACGGTTCGCGCGATTCCGGCAATAAAAGCTGCGTCCCTCTATGGCGGCCTTGTGGTTGCGCCTCAATTCTTTCTTCCGGCCATCGGGGTGAACTACTTGTGGGAGATGGTTACCAAAGATAAGGGAGGCGTGCAAAGTCCATGTTTTGAATATTTGCAACAACCTCAACAACAACAGCAGCCGAAAACCCAACCGTCGCCGGGATCGCAAAATTAACTGATTCTGACCTTTTTCGATAGTTACATTGTTTTTTATGGTTTTAGATACTTTTTGCAACCACTTTTTACGGTTTTAACTACTTTTTGCCACCACTTTCCTGGTTGTCTAAGATTTATGGGCAGAAAAAGCTAAATAAGATTAATGTTGTATTGATATGTTTTTTGTGCTATTTTCGCAAAAGGCAGAAAAACTGGTAGACTGCTGTTTTGTGGTCATTTAAAGACTGCCTGTAGATTAATTAAGATGAAGGATAACAACAATGAAGTACAAATTATTGATTATTAGTGTAGTTGTCGCTTGTATGATGAGTTTTTCTCCGCTTTACGCCTCGGAGCCGGATTCTGCAGCGAATGAAAAACCGAGTGTCGAGCAGAGCATGGTGATTACGATCGAAGCCATCGTCGAGGCGGTTGATTATGAGAAACGGACGGTAACTCTGAAAGGCCCGGATGGCACCAGCGTTACGGTTGAGGTGCAAGACTATGTTAAGAATTTCGACCAGGTGGACGTCGGAGATCTGCTGAGTGTTGAGTATATTGAATCTATCAAGGTCGAGGCTTTTGCTCCCGGCAAAGTGAAGACTGCTGCGGAAACGGTTATGGTTGAGGGTAAAGCTCAGCCGGGCGAGAAGCCGTCCGAGGTTGTTGTCCAGGAAGTCGCAGTATTAACAACCATCGAAGCTATCGATAAAGAGAATCAGCAGGTGACGCTGAAAAATGCCCAGGGGCAGAGCAAAACGGTTCAAGTCCGTAATCCGGATAACCTGGACAAAGTTGAAGTGGGCGACCAAGTGTTGATCACCTATACCGCCGCTCTCGGAATTAGTGTGACGGAAAGAGAAAAACCGGCTGAGAAGTAAGGTAAACTATGAACCCGGAAGTAACTAAATTAATTTTTTATCACAGTTTAGTAGTTCTCGGCGAGCTCTTAATTGTCGTTGCTCTGGTTCATATGGTCTACAAAAGACGCTCTCCCGCAAGTATGATAGCTTGGCTTTTGTCGATGATCCTTATTCCTTATGTCTCGGTTGTTTTGTATTTTGTTTTTGGCACCAGAAAACGTACTAACAGGTATCAAAAAGAGAGTATTGAATTAGTCGAGAGCCCAAGCCAAAGCTATCATGAACAAAATTTGATAGATGGGGTTTTAAGAAGTTATGGTATTGATGGTGCGGAAGAAAATCAAGAATTTATCCTCTACACTAATCCGGTTGAGGCCTATAATGAGTTTATGAGTTGTATTGAAGGTGCCTCTAAATCCATTTATATCAGCACCTATGTTTTTAAATATGATGAAACGACAAAGAGTCTTTTAAAGGCTTTGATAAGAAAAGCTCAAGCGGGGGTTGAGGTTAAGCTGCTGATCGACTCTCTGGGTTCCTGGGAGATCTATTTTTCTCAATATAGATTAAAAAAATTGCGCCAGGCCGGAGCCCGGGTCGAGTTTTTTATGCCGGTTTTACGGATGCCATTTCGAAACTATATCAACCTTAGAAGTCATCGGAAAATATATCTTTTTGATGATGAAAAAGTTCTCAGTGGAGGGATGAATTTAGCCGATGAATATTTAGGGGCTGAACCGAAAAAAGATAGATGGGAAGATATGCTCTTTTTAATCAAAGGAGCCTCGGTAAAAAGTTTTTTTGAGATTTTTGCGTCGGGTTGGTATTACGCTGCAAATGAGAGACTCAATTTTACACAAGACCAAACTGAGTCTTACGGTGGTGACACCTGTGTGCAAATTGTCCCGTCAGGGCCGGATTTACGCAAAGATGCACTTTATGAAGCCTTGCTTTGTGCCATTTACAGTGCACAAAAACGGATATGGATTGTAACCCCATATTTTATTCCGGATGAGTCACTATCTCAAGCCTTGATTATAGCTAAACATAAAGGCCTTGATATTAAACTGATTACGCCAAGGGTTTCAAACCATTTAATCGCTGATATAACCAGAAGCTCTTTTATGAGAGAGTTGGAAGATGCCGGTGTTGATGTAGAGTTATATGACGGTGCCATGCTGCATGCCAAGGCGATCCTCTTTGATGATATGGGGGCCATGTTAGGCAGTGTAAATTTAGATTACAGAAGTCTGTTTTTAAACTACGAGATTGCGACTTTTGTCTATTCTCAAAGAGTTGTTAAAGAGGTTGAAAGTTGGATGACAACGTTGCTCGAAAATTCATCAGTTGGAACTAAAAAAGTTACCCCTGTAAGACGTATTATGGAAAATTTAATGCGCACCATCGCCCCGCAAATGTAAGAAATTATGTTAAAACCACTTAAAAGTATCAAATCGCTAAAGCATCAAGACTCTACCTGTAAAGAGCGTTTTACGGTTTTGTGCTGGAATGTGGCAAAGCTTTCCCAGAGAAAGGATTTTAAAGCGTATCTGCACTCAATTGTAGAGGATGAAGAGATAGATTTTTTACTTCTGCAAGAGGTTAAAGAGGGTTTGCAAAAGGAGATGAGCTTAAATGGTTACTCCTATGTTTTATCGCCGAACATAGTCACTAAAAATCATCTCTTTGGAGTGCTGAATGCCTTTAAAGTCTCCTGTGAAAGCGCTAAATCACTTCTGAGTGCTGCCCAGGAATTGAAATATATGACCCATAAAAGCTCACTCATAACCCAGCATGGAATGGTGGGCAAACAAAAATTACTGGTAGTTAATTTACATGCCGTAAATTTCGTTACTTCCAAAGATTTTAAAGCCGAGTTAAACTACATAAAATCACAAATATCAGCCCACGAAGGCTCACTGATTGTGGCGGGTGATTTTAACACCTGGAACTTCAGAAGAGTTGCCCTGCTAAGAGATTTTGCCCATGAACTCTCTTTAACCGAGGTTACCTTTGCCTGTGATAAACATATAAAAAAGGTATTTAAAAAAAGATTAGATTATGTATTCTATCGAGCCCTGCACGTAGAACATTCCAAAGTCATAAAAAGTGACGATTTCTCAGACCACAATCCCATAGTCGTCAGTTTCAGCAGCTGAGACTCCTCTTGTTCTCCCCCATTTGACTTTAGTTGCTATGAATTAAACTTTACATTTAATCAGCTTTGCTATAAGGTTCACTTTATAGCAAAGCTGAAGTTGATTTTTAATGTGAGGTTATATCATGATTCCTAACGTCATCAGGCAGGCTTCGTTTTTTATTTTATCTCGTCCGACTGAGGTTTACGAGCGCTTTTTACTGAAGCAAATTGATGTCAAAGAAAAACTAATTGGCATTAAAGGGGCTCGGGGGGCGGGCAAAACTACTCTACTGCTGCAATACTCACATCAGACTGGCCTTCCCTTAGAAAAAATTTTATACATTTCTTGCGACCATCCCGCCATGGCCGGAATCAGTCTTTATGATCTGGCCCAAAGCTTTTTCCAAGAGGGTGGACGGCTGTTACTTTTAGATGAAATTCATAAATCTAAAGGATTTGCCCCTCATCTCAAAGCCATTCGTGATACTTTTGACCTCCAGGTAATTTTTTCCGGTTCTTCAGCGATTCAGTTGGACTATGAAGCTGCCGCCCGGCGGGTTGTAATGTATCAACTGCCGGTACTCTCTTTTCGAGAGTTTTTGGAAATAGAAACCACCATCTCATTTGATGTTGTTACATTGGCAGAGCTAATCAGCAATCATCTAACGCTTTCAAGCCAGGTGGCGACCCAAATACGTCCGATAGAATATTTTTTAAAGTACATAAAGTATGGGGCCTATCCCTTCTATCTGGAATCAATTGAAAACTATTCGTTGAAGTTACTTGAGGTGATTAATTTAACCATCGAATCCGACTTGCCCGCCATCTTTAATATAGAGCCGAGCAAACTTGATAAACTGAAGAAGTTACTTTACATGCTATGTGCAACTTCGCCCTTGGAACTAAATAAAGTGAAATTAAGCGGGGCAATCGGCACGTCATGGCCAACGATCTCAAAATATTTAGCTTTGCTCGCTAAAGCCTCACTGATTCATCAAATAAGAGGGGGGGCGGGAATGAGGACGGTTAATAAACCCGATAAGTTGTTGTTGGGTAATCCCAACATATTTCAGGTGTTATGTGCGCAACCTGATATCGGTAGTCTGCGAGAAAGTTTTTTTGTTTCCCAACTAAGTCATGCCCATCAAATACACTATCATGACAGAGCCGATTTTATTGTGGACGACACCTTTGTTTTTGAAATAGGCGGCCCCGGCAAAACACGCAAACAGATAAAAGGCCTTGAAGCGGCCTATATTGTTCAAGACAACATAGAAGTGGGATCCCGCAAAGAGATCCCATTATGGGCTTTTGGATTCCTCTATTAGCCGAGCTCTCTCGAAAAAAACGACGCGCAACTTCACGTATTGACTTGGCCCTGCATCTGTGATAATTTTAATCAGCTTCCATAAATCTCAGTTTTTCCGGTATAAAAGATAGATAGATGAAGTACTATTAAAGGCTGTGCGGGGAAGCCCGTTCTTCGGCAGGGAGAAAGCAAGCACGTCGCTTGAAAAAAAGTTAAACAGATGATGACATTGAGTAACCCAGAAGAAGGATGCCTGCAAAATGGATACGGAGTATAAAAGCAGAACCCAGAAAAAAAATGAAGTCCGAGCCCTGCAACGCCTAGGTGAACAACTGGTTGCCCTGCCGTCCGGCCAGCTTGAGAGCCTGGAGCTTCCAGATGAACTTCTAACGGCCATTGAATTAACACGCAAAATTAGGAAGCAGGGCGCCAAGAAAAGGCAGATTCAGCACATCGGCACACTCATGCGACATATAGATCCGCAACCCATCGAAACCGCTCTCGCTCTCCTCCGGTCAGGAAATTTACGGAAATAACCTGTCACCACGGTAAGATTCTTGTCAATAACCGTTTTAGAACAATGAAATAACGAGGGCCACCCGAGAATGAGTGACCGACCTGCATCAGCCGCCGCGCCGGGATGCTCAAAAAAAACGGGCGACTATTCGCGGTTGGATGAATGCTGTGGTTCGGCGCTTCCTTGCCGATAAAACTGATGCAGAAAGAGGGGGCTACGATTTAATTTTACTCTGCCCCCAATTAATGCCAATTAATGAAGTGTCCAGTTTATTAATTGTTATGCCACTCATGCCGATGATTAAAAAGAGGATGGGTTACTTCTTCCAAAAATCTTCCGCAGTGATATTAAACCTTCTAAGTGCCGCCTTGATTACGGGGCGCTTAATCATAGTATTTAGACCGTGGTTCTTGATAGGGTATTGTGGCCCTTTTCGTCCACCGGGATCGTCTGGGCGGACTAAGATAACCTCGGATCCTTTCCCCCGCTTCTCAAGAGGGATAACGCCGAATCTTTTTAATTTTTTCAGGAATACTCGGAGAGAAAGATCACCATCGCTAGACATGACAAGCTTGCGGGGCAATACAGGTGTGCGCATTCAACCATGCCGGGATTAGGCGCTCAGGAGAGGAATGGTATTCTGCCCGGATTTTGTGGC
The DNA here is from genome assembly GCA_021163445.1 of Candidatus Tharpella aukensis. Lineage (GTDB taxonomy): Bacteria > Desulfobacterota > Anaeroferrophillalia > Anaeroferrophillales > Tharpellaceae > Tharpella > Tharpella aukensis. The sequence continues at coordinate 851 of JAGGWR010000065.1, read as the reverse complement.
GTTCTGTTTTTTGGTGATGACAGGCAAAGAAACGCTGCCAAACTTCTGGGGGAGCTGGGTGATATAAATTTTCAACGTTATCATGACTGAAAGCGTAGTCAATTTGAGCGCAAATCAACGCAATAATCTCTTTTTTTGCCTCGACAAACGTATCTGATGCTGCCACGATATCAAGCTCAAGACAATGCGCGACGACGTCGCCTTCTTCTTCGTAAAAAAATATACTAAATGACAGTTCTTTTTCTGACGCCCCATATGCCATATAACCCTCCTATTAAGGAACTGCTAAGACCATAGAACCGGTCTTTTGTCAATATTTATATTATAACGTTGGCGGCGCTATTCTCTCTCCTAGAAGGGATTCGATGCTTATACATCTTTTGTCTCAATTGTTTTGTATAGGTCGCCCATTAATCTCACTAAAACAAACAATAAGTTACTGGTAATGCGTATGGCTTTTTTGCGTTTTTTCTTAAACGAAGCATATTTAACAACGTTAACCTCAAGATATTGCAGTAGTTCAAGTTGTATGTTTGCTTCAAAGCATCTTTGAACAAATCTTTCTTGCAGAGTCTTCCTGAATTTTGAATTCATTGGAATTTCATTCGTTAGTGACTTTAATTCAGCATCAATCAATGATAATTTTTTAAACACGAATTGTTCTTCATCGTTTACGACCGGTAACTCACCAAAAGCATTAATGAAAAAGTATATCACATCAAATGATAGGTCAATATAGAGTTCAGCCATTTCTTTATTTATGAGGGCAATACCATCAGATGGTTCACCATAAATAACTCGATAAATACCTGGATGCTTAATTTCTAATTCATCAAGCATTGCTGTGATTT
>JAGGWR010000006.1 GCA_021163445.1 Candidatus Tharpella aukensis | reverse complement strand
GGGCATGTTATGCCTGTCAATCCAGCGATACACCGTATCACTGCTGATGCCGAGATATTTGCGTATCTCATCTACGGATAACCAGCGATCTTCCATTTCGGTCATTTTTATAAATCCTCTTAAGTGGTTTAGTGTTATTCGGTGACCATGATTGCCGAGGGCTCTTCACCCCGTTAAATCCATGTATTTGTATATATAGGCAGTTGTAGGCTGTCAACTGTTTTAGTCAGGATAAAGCCGTAAAAGCAGACTTGAGACTGGAAGTGTTGGAATTTTTTCACGTAACCACAATTTTTACTGGAAAATTCCTATCCAGCGGTATTCCTGTTTCCGCCGGAATAAATAGAACAATTTTTTGATATTTAAAAATTTATTTTAAGAATTGCTTAATTGAATTTATTCATTTGGATAAATTGCGGTGGTCAACCTGGCCTATCGCCGGCATTGATATCAAACAGGTCGTCAGATGCAGGATCGGGAAGCAGTGAGTTGAGTGCGGCAAGTTCCAATGAGCTTTTGAGGGGGGTTGTCATCGTGGAGCAGTTGGGCAAGTTTCTTTGCCGAACCGGCCCAAAATAAAGTCTATCATCTTTTTTTGAGATTGATTCTGATTTATAGAACTGATCCTTTCTTCAAGACAAATATAAGCTTTTCAAAACTGTCATCATCTTCGGCATGAATGATTTCCACAGGCTCAAGATTCCACCTTCGGCTTACTTTTTCGACCAGGTTTTCCCTGACGATCCAGATGTGAACGGCCGACCTGATCGAGAGAAGAGGATCAAGAAACCGAGCCCATCCTTCTCCGGCAAGTTCTAATTTACCGACTTCATCGACCATGATCACGGCAGTATCGCGGCAGCGCTCCTTATCAAGAGCCCTGGCACCTACAGCCAGGCCTTTGTCGAAAAACTGAAACGGCGTAATGGTGCTGCCTTCTGAGTCGGCCTGTCGTCTCGCAAGGGGGCACTTTACGCCGGTTTTAAGATCAAACAGATCAAACCCATGCCGTTGATCATCCTGCCAGAGCCCGAGGGCAATAATCCCGGATAGTGTAACCCCACTGTCGTTCAGGAATTGCACCAGCCGGGATGCCAGGGTTGATTTTCCGGATTGTATCCCTCCGGTGATAATGATTTGCATCACCGGCCTTTGTCGTTAATTTTTAAGCCGGCTACTGCCGACTCTGGTAGGAAAAATTTTTTATTGCCGAGAGTGCTGATTTCGATCGTCCGGGTTTCATAAAGTGTATTAATGTTGGTTGTCGTCATGATCTCTTCGGTCCGACCTGCAGCCACGATGTGGCCGTTTTTTATCATAATCACGCGATCGGCATAAAGCATGGCCATGTTGGGATCATGCATAGTGGCAATGACACTGGTTTTCCGGGTTCTACATAATTCTTTGATCTTGGAGAGCAGCCGGTACTGATTGTTGAAATCAAGGTGGTTTGTGGGTTCATCCAAAAGCATGAACTTGCTGGTTTGCACCAAGGCTGAGGCCAGGAGTGCGATCTGGCGCTCCCCTCCGGAGATTCGATTGAAATTGCAGTTGGCAAGATTTTCAGAAGCCAATATTTTTAAAGCCTCCATGGCAAGTCGATAGTCTTTGGCGCTTGGGGTTTGGGTCATCTTGAGAAACGGAGCCCGTCCCATGACTACCACATCCAACACCTTGAAAGGGAAGACATCCAGGTGTTCCTGTGGCACGAGACTCATCTGCCGGGCCACCTGTTTCCGTGACATGGTGGCGATATTTTGTTGCTCGATCTCGATGCTGCCGGAATCTGGTTGCAAAATTCCATTAAGACAATGAAGTAGTGTTGTCTTTCCCGAACCGTTCTTCCCCAAGATGGCGTAAAAGAGACCAGATTCAATTTCGAAGCTGACATCGTCGAGGATTTGGGTCTTTCCGTACTTAAATCCGAGAGCTCGGCATTTAAGAATTACACCCATCCACTCCCCCGGTTTTTGTAGAGCAGAAAAGCGAAAATCGGGGCTCCGGTAAGGGCGGTGACGATTCCCACAGGGATTTCAGCTGTAGAAATCGAGCGTGCCACGCCATCGGCGGCGAGCAGAAATATGGCTCCCAGCAGGGCGGTTACCGGAAGCATGCGTTTGTGATCTGGACCCACAAGGGCTCTGGCCATATGGGGAATGATCAGACCTATCCAGCAGATTTGACCACAGGAAGCAACCGTCAAAGCTACAATGAACGAGCTTGTAACTATAAGAATAAGTCTGAATAGGGAAGGATTTATGCCCAAAGATTTTGACTGAATATCGCCCAGTGAAAGGATGTTGAGGCGAAAGCGCATTAATAAGAAGAAGATGAGTCCAGCCCCCGTAATCGGGGTGATGACCAGGATGTCGTTCCAAGTTACCCGAGAAAGACTGCCCATGATCCAAAAGACGATGCTTGGGAGTTCATCATAGGGATCTGAAAAATATTTGAGTACCATCAGCAGGGCATTGAAAAACGACAAAATCACCATTCCGGCCAATACCAGTACGATCACCGGCTTGACCGAGATGAGCCGGGCGATAGCGACGGTCATGGCAACTGCCAGTAGGCCGAAGCCAAAGGAGAGGATATGGATTAAGGAAAAATTGTCGCCGGGAAGAATGAGTCCCAGGGCCGCACCGAACGTGCACCCGGCCGCAACGCCCAGAATATCGGGAGAGACCAGCGGGTTTCTAAACAAGGCCTGATAGACGGCCCCGGAGACCGAAAGTCCCATGCCGACCAAGATAGCCATAAGACATCGCGGCAGCCTTATCCACCAGAAAACCAGCTGCTTTGCAACCAGCTCCCCGGCGACAGCTTTTCCAGAGAAAAGGGCATTGATCATGGAACCGATGTCGGAGGCCGTGATTTTAAACCTGCCAATCATCAGGAGTGACAGGAACAAAACCAGTAAACCAGTGAGCAGAAAAATAATAAGGGGTTTAGTCGTTTTCACCCTATTTAATAAACCTGGTCGTTGAGATTGCCGTGCATCTCACTTAGAGTTTTACCAAACAAGCGATGATGAAAATTGTCGATTTCCAGGTTAATGTCAAATCCGCGAAAAAGTTCCGGATAGGTTTTGTCGGCCAGCCAAAGGGTACCAAGAGCTGCCAGAGGTGAGGGGAAATCCCAGGGAGTGAGGTCACAAGGAAAGCGGTAGACTGTTTTTTGGGCAACGGCGGTCACTTGTTTGAGAGCTGGATCATTGAGCCGTTTCACAACATGCTGGTGCAGGTGTTGGGATAAAATTATCATATCGGGATTCCAGGCCACGAATTGTTCCGGCGAGATGTCCTGGAAATAACCTTGAAGATCGTGAGCCACATTGACAACCCCGGCGCGGCTAAACATATCATCCTGGAGCATGTTGCCGGTGGCGGTGCTGAATAATCCCCGGGGACTGGCAAAATAGCCGGTTTTACGATTATCAGGAGAAAGTTGGTTGATCCTTTTCTCAACCAACTTTAAAATACCGTTCATGCTTGCCCGAACCTCTACTGCCCGTTCAGTTACGCCTGCAGCTTCAGCAATAATCTGCAGTGAGGTGTCCACACTGGCAAAGCTTTCGGGAAGAATTATGATACTCGGGATCTTCATCATGGCAAGCCGTTTGGCCAGTTCAATGCCATCTTTTTGCGCATAGAGGATCACCAGATCGGGGGAGAGTGAGACCACGGTCTCAAAATTGATGCCAGTGGATTTTGATCCGATCCCGGTCAGGATGGAAACCTCCGGCAACAGCGCCTGAAATAACCGGTCTCGCTTGGAACCAGTATCGATGCCGACAATTTTTCTCTGTAGCCCCAAAGAGAAGAGGGAGAGAGTTGCCGGTTTGAAAGTGGTGACGATTCTTTCTACATTGCCGCAAATAGTTACGTTACGACCCGCCATATCTTTGAAAGTGCGGGTTTCGCTCCAGCCGGTCATGGGCAAAAGCACGATGATCAGAAGTATCCCGCAAATCGTCATAAACAGGTGCAGGTAACGTGTTTTTATTTTATCCATGAATCTCCTCCTAAAAACTATACCTGACCTGGGCAAAAGCCGTGCGCCCGGGCCGAGGAAAACCGGTACTGAGCTCATATTCTTTATCAAAAAGGTTGCGAAATCCCGCTTCTATATCGATCTGGCGAGGCAGTTTAACCATGATCTTGGCGTCCAGCAGGGCGAAACCATCGATCTCCTGCCATTTGCCTTTGACATTCTCTTCCCAGCGTTTGTCATACCATTCAAACTTGGCAAAGAGATGTATCATATCCGTGATCTTGATCTGGTCACTGAAGAAGAATTTGTGTTTGGCGACCTCTTCAAGGTGATCGTTATCCCGACCGGCGGAACGATTTTCAGCATCGAGATAGGTATAGTGGGCGGTAATCTCCTGGCGCGGCAGAAAGTTAGTGGTAATTCCTGCTTCAAAGCCCTGAAAACGGGCTTTGCCGGCATTATTGTACATATCACCAGCCGGCAGTTTGCGCCGAACAATAAGATCTTCAACATCGGAATAAAAAAGTGCCAGAGAAAAACGTGTGTGGTCGGCAAAATCGTGTTCGACGCCAACTTCGTAATTGATGGAGGTTTCCTTTTCGAGCCCAGGATTGGGAATACTGCTGCCCAGGTAGCTGGAGTAGAGATCGTTGAGCGTGGGAAAACGGCTTTTACGGCCGACCGAGGCGTGGGCGATGGTATAGTCGTTCAGCACCCAGCGCAGGCCGACCTGGGGGTTAAGACTGTCATCGCTGGATCTAACTTTGCCGCCATTGGCATATTCAGGATCCTGAATATCGTAGCTCAGACCCAGTACAAGATTGAGATAATCGGTGATTCGGATGTCATCTTCGAGACCAAAGGAGTAGGTAGT
>JAGGWR010000265.1 GCA_021163445.1 Candidatus Tharpella aukensis | reverse complement strand
ATCCGGGACAGATTACGGTTGATAAAATCGAGCAGAGTCTCTACCACGTCGGCAAACACGAAAAAATGTCTCTCCTTTTCGGCCTTTTACACCGGGAAAAACCCGAGAGCAGCCTGATTTTCACCAATACCAAAAGAATGGCCGAAATCCTTGAAGACTACCTCAAAGCTAACGGTTTTGCGGCGGCCTGCTTAACCGGTGATGTCCCGCAAAAGAAACGCATGGCCACGCTGGAGCGCTTTAAGAATAAAAGGCTCAACATCCTGATCGCTACCGATGTCGCCTCCAGAGGGCTCCATATTGACGCAGTCACCCATGTTTTCAACTATGATCTGCCTCAAGACGCCGAAGATTATGTCCATCGTATCGGTCGGACGGCGCGAATCGGGGCCACCGGTAACGCCATCGCCCTGGCCGGTGAAGAGGACGCTTTCTACCTCGAAGCAATTGAAAAACTAGCCGGAAAAATCCCGGTTATCTGGGCTGAAGATGAAGATTTCGAACGTAACTTCAAACGCCCCCAACGCCGCCCACAAAGCAACCCGCGAAGTAACGCGGGAAGAGGAAAACCCGGCGATTCCAGAGGACGCGGCGGCAGCTCCTCCAGCTCAAGGAGAAAACCATCACGCTCAACCGGTGCAAAATATGAACCTAAAAAGCACCGCCCGGGTTCTGAGGAAAAATCGGATCAAGAGAGCAAACAATCCTCCAGCAGGCGCAGCAGTTCAACCGGCGGCAACCAGGGAGAAGCGCAAAAATCGACGGAAAATCGTTCACGCCGACGGCCGCCCCGTAAGCGGAGCGGCGGGGAACAGGCCGCCAAGGGTGCGGGGGCAAAGAGCACCGACAAAAATCAGCAACCGACAAAATCCGCCGCTGAAACCAACAAAAACACTAAGCGTAAAGTCGACAACACGTCATCCCGGCCCCCGGTAAAAAAACAGGCTTCGCAACCGCAAAAGAAAAAGGGACTCCTGGGAAAAATCTTCGGTATTTTTAAGAACAACGATTGATAAACAGACCTATGAGTACGAACAAAAACCCCGTCTACCGCGTCCATTTTCAGACCGATGATCGCAGCTACTCGCTTTTAGCGCGATCCGTAAAAGAGTCGGAATTCTTTGGTTTCATTGAGCTCTCGGAGATCATCTTTGAGGATGTCAACCGCCTGATCATCTCTCCGGAAGACGAGGCTCTACGCAAAGAGTTCGCCAAGGTTGAAAGTATCGCCATCCCCCATCAATACCTGCGCCGAATCGACCGCCTCTCCGACTCCGACGATGTCGGAGTCTCATATCTGAAAATTGCGGAAAGCAGGAAGAAAAACGACTAACCACCGGCACCAAACAGACTGCTTTAATTTGTGTTAATTTGTGTCCATTTGTGGTTCCGCTTTTTTAACCACAAATAAACACAAATCAACGCAAATCTTACTGAAAGTGAGCGAAGCAAAGTGACAAACAACCCTCTATAATTTAAAAGGAGAAATTATCATGCATGAACATCATGATCACGGCCCCTGTGAAAATGACGGCCACTGCCACGGATGCAGCAACCATCAGGAAAAAATGAGCTTTGCCGAAAAATTGACAATGCTTTTGAATCACTGGATCGACCACAATGATAGTCATCAGACCGACTACAAAAAATGGGCCGCCCAGGCGAGAGAGGAAGGCTATGACGAGGTCGTCGAAAAAATCCTCGAAGCGATGCAGCAGTTTCAGGAAGGCAACCAGCGCCTACGTCAGGCCCAACAAATCATGACCATGGATTAATGGCTGCTTAAAATGTCCAGCTGCTTCGTTCCGCTTCAACCTTCGTCACTGCGGCGTACTGCTCGTACTCCTCATTCCTCAGGTTTCGCGCGCCTCGTATCTGAACATTTTACTTTGCCATTTCGAAGTTTGGAGTAAAAGTTTATAATGAGTTGCATGGTATACAAAGAGCTTGAAGAGCGGGGGCTGGTTTATCAGAGTACCAACGCCGAGGGTTTACAAAAACTTCTGCAAGAGGCTCCGCAAACCTTCTATATCGGTTTTGATCCGACAGCCGACAGTCTTCATGTCGGCTCACTGATCCCGATTATTGTCATGATGCATCTGCAAAAGGCCGGTCATCGCCCGATTGCTATCTTAGGCGGCGGCACGGCCATGGTTGGTGATCCCAGCGGCAAAACCGAATTGCGGCAGATGTTGACTCCGGAAAAGATTGTTGAAAATGGAGAAGGGATAGCGGGCCAGCTCGCTCGCTTTCTTGATTTCAGTGATGATCGCTGCCGCCTGATCAATAATGCCGACTGGCTCTCAGCGCTTAAATATGTCGACTTTTTAAGAGAGATCGGACGCCATTTCAGTGTCAACCGGATGATCACGGCCGAATCTTATAAACAACGCCTTGAGACCGGCCTCTCTTTCATTGAATTTAACTACATGATTCTCCAGGCTTACGATTTCCACGTCTTATGCAAAGAACAGCAGTGTCGCATCCAGATGGGCGGCCAGGATCAATGGGGAAATATCGTGGCCGGCATCGATCTTATTCGGCGCACGCAAAGCGTTGAGGCTTACGGGGTTACGTTCCCGCTGCTGACCACGAGCAACGGTGAAAAATTCGGCAAAACCGCCGCCGGAGCCGTCTGGCTCTCAACTGAGCGAACTTCGGTTCTTGATTTTTACCAGTTCTGGCGTAATTGCGAAGACTCTGAAATCAAACGCCTCTTAAGTTTCTTCACGTTTCTACCAATGTCTGAAATCACGCGTTTAAGCGCCCTTCAGGATCAGGCCGTCAATCGCGTCAAAGAAATTCTCGCTTATGAAGTTACGGCCCTGGTTCATGGTCATGCATCTGCAACCACGGCCTACAAAACCGCAATCAGCCGTTTTGGCAGCGCCGATCCTGAACTAAAAATTGAAACTTCATCAGCCATTCGCAATATCAGTCTTGCCCAAACAGAAGTCGAACTACCGACGTTAGAACTTAAACATGACCAGTTGAACGCAGACATGACCTTGGTCGACCTCTTTATCCTGACCGGCCTGAGCAAATCAAAAGGCCAAACCCGGCGTCTGATTGAACAAGGTGGAGCTTATCTGAATGAGCAACGCATCAATGCCGACCGCCAACTTGAGCTAACTGATTTCAGTCAGGAAAAACTTATTATACGGGCTGGCAAAAAAAGATTTCACCAGATTTTATTGAAATAAAAAGACAAAATACACCTTTACAAAACACCCTCTTTCGTCTATTTGTACCCTTACAAATAGACGAAAGAGGGTAAATCATGCTAAAAAGATCCGCATTACAATACCTCCGAAACTGGAAAGACAAGCAGTCAAGAAAACCTCTGGTTATCAGAGGGGCACGTCAAGTCGGAAAATCATATCTTGTTCGTATCTTTGCCAAAGATGCCGGATTAGATCTCATAGAGATCAATCTGGAGCTCAATGACGATTTTGCGGGTTGTTTTCAGACAAAAGATCCCCACCAGATTATCACATTACTTGAGTTAAAACTCTCCCGAAAAATAACTCCCGGCAAAAGCCTGCTTTTTCTTGATGAAATCCAGGTCGCACCACAAATTTTGGCATCCCTGCGCTATTTTTACGAATTGTTGCCCGAGCTCCATCTCATTACCGCAGGTTCTCTTCTCGAATTCATTCTGGAGGAACACACATTTTCAATGCCAGTGGGAAGAATAGAATATCTACACTTAGGACCAATGACTTTTAAAGAGTTTTTGCAAGGAATCAACAAAGAACAGCTCAGAGAATTCATCGAACAATATCAGATTCAGGATGGGTTACCAGCCGTTATTCATGATGAGCTCATGAAACTATTTAGAATTTACTGTATTGTTGGCGGTATGCCTGAAGCCATTCAAACATATCAATCCAGCAACTCCATGCACGAAGTTGACACCATTAAACACTCAATTCTTCTTACTTATCGTGATGATTTCAGTAAATACGGTAAACGTGTCAAGCATACCCGCTTGCAAAAAGTTTTCCAGAAACTACCTTTGCAGGTGGGGCAAAAATTAAAATATGTCAATCTTGATCGAGACGAGAAAAGTGTAGATCTGAAAGCGACATTACACCTTTTGGCCCTGGCCAAGGTGTACACCCCGATATACCATAGCGGGGCTAATGGGATACCGTTAAGGGCTGAAAGCAATGAAAAAATGCAGAAACCGTTATTTTTGGATGTTGGGCTGCTCGCAACCGCCTGCGGGATGAGTTATATTGAGATTGCCGATGTCAACAAAACTACGCTGGTAAACTCCGGCCCTATCTGTGAGCAGTTTATTGGTCAGCATCTCCTCTACGCCGGGCAATATTATGAAGAGCCGGAACTCTTTTACTGGTGTCGGGAAAAACGGCAAGCATCATCCGAGGTTGATTATGTCCAGACCTGCCGCAGTATGATTTTCCCCGTCGAGGTCAAGGCCGGAAAAACTGGAACCTTGAAATCCCTACAGGTCTTTGTTCGAGAAAAAAAAGTCAAACTGGGTGTCCGTTTTAATGCCGACCTACCGGCTCTCCAAGATGCAAAATTTTCTTTACCGGGAGCCGCAGGAACCTTCAAATTACTCTCTCTTCCTCTATACATGGTCGAAGAGCTCCAAAGAGTGGTTGAGCAGACATCTTTTTAGAAATAGTAAACTGATGCGGCCGTTGTCAGTCACCCCATTAAGCAGCAGAAGTTAGAAAAAGCATCACCCCGGCTACCGGGATGATACTTTTTGGGTTTTTTAGGGCATAAGTTATCATTTTTAGCTAAAGTTTATTCTCTGCCGGTCGATAAGATAACAAGACGAGAACAAACCATTGCAAAAATTACAGTTGTGCTAACTTGCACCTTTAGCAGTTGTGATTATAGAGATCAATAATCAGTCAACTGATTCAGGAATAGGCAAAAGGGAAAAAATTTATGGCCACCGCATCCATCTCACTAACCTCTGGAATGCGCCAAAATTTGTACAGCCTGCAAACCAACGCCCAAAACACGGATACAACCTCTAGGCGACTCAGCAGCGGACTTAAAATTGAAACCGCCTTAGACAATCCCATAAACTTTTTCATGGCCCAGGAACATCGTCAGCGGGCTTCTGATTTTATGGCCCGTAAAGATGAGATGGGCGAAGCGATTCAGACGGTCAAAGCCGCCTCAGTTGGAATTGAATCAGCTACAGCCCTGCTTATGTCGGCAAAATCAACGGCCCAGGCCGCTCTGTCTACGAGCGACAGCGACGAAAGAGAGGCTCTCGCCGACCAATTCAACGCTTTTCGCACTCAACTTGACACTCTCGTCGAAGATTCAGGTTACAAAGGGGTCAATCTTCTCGAAGATGGCTCCGAACTGGCGGTGAGCTTTAATGAAAAAGGCACCTCCAGTATTACGATTGATGGGTTTGATGCCAGTTCTTCCGGGTTAGAAATCGATGAAGTTGGTGGGGGGGGGGAGCACCACGACGTCGGGTGACATGAATTATATCGGTGACGCCGCTACGGCTAGCTCGAAATTTGGGATATGGTTAGACAGTTCCCTTATTTCAGAGATCGAAGCTGGACCCATGGATTATATTGTATTAAAATATATGCATGGTGCGCTGTCTTTTGCAACCGTGGACGTCGAAAAATCCTCTATAATTGTTAAATTTCCATCGGGTATTGGTCCTTTTGAGCCAGGTGATTACATTAAAATTTCTGGTCTCAATGATAAAAGCAGCCCTCCGAATACTGGCACCAAGATGACTGGGTTTGCAACCGACGTCAATGGTCTGACTACAGACGAAGTCACTGTAGATGAGACATCTGTAACGATTGATCTTGCAGGTTTGACTGTCACTAATGGTGACACTATAACCATTGATCTTGGCTACGAAATGACCAGCGGCAATGATGGCTGAACGGAGAACAGCGATATTCAGGACTCGATTGACGAAGTTGACACCGCGATAAGCACCCTGCGGAGCCAGGCTAAAACCCTCTCCAATGATCTCAGCACGATCACTACCCGGCAAAATTTCACCTCAGAACTTATCAACACCCTCCATGATGGCGCTGATAACCTGACGCTTGCCGACATCAACCAGGAGGGTGCCAATATGCTGATGCTGCAAACTCGACAATCGTTAAGCACCACCTCTTTAAGCCTCTCCTCGCAAGCCAGTTCCAGCGTGTTACGCTTGTTCTAAACAAAAATCCAGCCTAACCAGAAACCCAAAAAGCATCACCCCGGCTACCGGGATGATGCTTTTTTATTTTATTTGACTCTCGGGCGAAAAACGCTTCGCCCTTATAAAGTTGCATTTAACTATGTTGAACATTGCTTCGCCCTCATAAACGGGGGGTCACACCCCAAGAGTGCTTCCTCGCGAAGTTTATGCCCTTTAGGGTGCTGACGCACCTTGTACCAGCAATGACCCCAGCCGAGATAGAGTGCAAAAAAAACCGCGATAAAAACTTCAAACTATCTCTGGGCGGGGTCAGACCTCCAGGCGCCGGCTGCAAGCCGGTTGCCGCTCTGAGCTCTGACCCCCTCGAAGCCGGGCGAAGCCCAAATAACAACCAAACCGGCTTTAACTTAAAGCCGTCAACGCGAACATCGCTTCGACTTATCATGAGAATGCGAAATTTAATTAATTGAATTAATTGGGGTCAGAGTAAAATTAGTTATACTTTTGGAACCCCATTCATCTATTTTCTCTTGACATCCATGATATTTATGAGTACCCCTTAAATATCATGGATAAAAAAAGACACATCGCAAATAAAATAGATAATTTACTAAAGATGTTTCCTGTGGTCGCCATAATCGGCCCCAGGCAATGCGGTAAATCGACCCTCGCCCGACAACTACGACCTAAATGGCGCTACTACGACCTTGAAAGTCCAGATGATTATCAACTGCTCAGTGACGATCCTGGCGCTTTTTTTGCCCTGCATAAAACCCATCTTATCATTGATGAAGCTCAGCAATACCCTGAGCTATTTAGAGTCCTAAGAGGAGTTATTGATGCCGACCGTAAACTCAAAGGACGTTTCATTCTAACCGGTTCAAGTTCACCCAAGATTATTAAAGAGATTACGGAAAGTCTTGCCGGAAGAATTGCGACAGTCGAAATGTGGCCTTTCACACAGGGCGAGTTTTGCGAAAAAGAAAACTCGGAACTCTACAACTTAATGACCACAAGTCATACTCTGGCCAAAGATTTTTGCCATCTAAGCCCAGTGATAAAACCAGAGCAAAGCGCTCAAGTCTGGTTCAAGGGTGGTTTTCCTGAGCCCTTAATTGAGAGTGAACTGCACCCTGATTTCCTGCGCCAATGGCAGGAAAATTTTGTTGCCAATTATATCGCCCGTGACATCAGAACCCTTTTCCCCAAACTTAAACTCCACAATTTCAGAAGATTTCTTACTCTCCTGGCCCAATTTTCCGGCCACCAACTCAACATGAGTGATATTGCCAGAACTCTTGAAATAAGCGTCTCTACAGTCAAGGACTACCTTGACATTATACACCAGACTTTCCTCTGGCGAAACCTGCCTCCATATACCAAGAACGCGCTAAAAAAAGTCCAAAAAGCTAAGAAAGGTTTTTTTAGAGATCAGGGCCTACTCCATTATTTTCTCAAAATAAAGGATTTAGACCAACTCCTTCTGCATCCGGTAGCAGGGTTTTCTTTTGAAAGTTTTGTAACTGAAGAGATTATTCGCGGTCTTCAGACAACCATGGCTACCGGTCTCGAATTCAACTATTACAGAACTATAGATAAATCCGAAGTAGATCTAATCATTGAAGGGGATTTCGGGGTTATTCCGATTGAGATAAAACTCAGCTCAACCATCAAACGACACTCACTTCACGGCCTGAAAAACTTTATCAAAGATAGTCAATGCGCTTTCGGCATTCTTATAAACCGAAGCAAAAGAGTTGAGTTGATAACCAATAGGATCGTACAAATACCAGTACATTTCCTGTAAATTTATAAATCTGCTATCAGAGTAATAAGGGGAAATAAGATAACAAAAAAAAAGCATCACCCCGGCTACCGGGATGATGCTTTTTTTTTGTTATCTTATTGTACTATATGAAAATGGGGACAGCCACCAATTAAATCGAATTACGTAGTGAGGGTTCGTGATTGCCTTAAGGCTCAAAGATGAAAGGATTTTGCAATTTTATTCCAGAATAAAATTGCCCGCTATTTAAATCTTCAGAATAAATCACATCACAGGCTGCGTACTCCGCCGCACTGATTATCGAGGCGTCCCAAAAACTGATACGGTACGCAACTTTTATCTCAATCACTCGTCTAACCATAGCCGGTGAAATTGAAACGATCTCAAAAGACTCTAATAAACTCAGCTGGCGCAAGACCACCTCATGACTCTGGTCAAGTTTATTTAATGCTACATTAGAGTACTCCTGCATTACCTGGCTGGAGATAACACCCGTTCCAGATATCATTAATTTTTTGATCAAAGCCAGGGCTTTGTCCTGTTTTTCCGGATCCCGACAATCATTGGCGTAAATGATAAGATTACTGTCGATAAAACTTTTTTTCATAGCCTCAATTTCCTGAAGTTAACGTTCGTGAAGCTCTTCGCGATTAAATACATACCCGGGACGAGACTCCCCGCCCTCGTTTTTAGCCAGTTTAAGAAACTCCTCAGCATGACTCTGACGATCATGGTCACCACTTATCTTGCGGAGAAATTCCCTTACCATGCTATTGAGCGTCGTATTATGCTCTTTGGCAAACTGACGACTTCGACTGATGACTTTTTCATCCACTGACAGGGTAATATTCATAAACTCCTCCCCCAAATTACCAACTCTTCACTATACGTGTTCTAAGTGCTAATAAAGCACATAGAACACAAAAATGCAATAAATAACAAATTCCCCAGGATAAAAAACAAAAAAAGCATCTTATTTGAGGTAAATTTCAGGATAATCTGGGGACACAACCTGATTCTCCGTAGGAAATCGGGATTGTGTCCCCAGATTATCCGGGTTAGCTGAATAGTTAAACCTTATCAATGAAAAAATCTTGACAAGCCAAATAAAAGCATATACGTTAAATAGTATGGAAATCGAGTATGATCTCTCTAAGAACATAAAGAATATCAGAGAAAGAGATCTCTCTTTTGATTTGGCCAAAAGCTTTAATCTTGAGACTGTATTAACTTGGCAAGATCTGCGTTATAACTATAATGGTGAAAATCGTTTTATCTCCATTGGCTATATCGAGGATCGTTTACATAGTATCGTTTTTACGCCGAGAGGCGAGGTTCTTAGAGTCATCAGTTTGAGAAAAGCAAATCCGAGAGAGGTGAAAAGATATGATAAATACATTAATTACCAGCCCTGAAATGGTGGATGATGAAAACCCTGAATGGACGGATAAAATGTTTGCCCAAGCAAAACCCGCTTCTAAATTTCCTGAATTACAGGATCTATTAAAAGCGAATCGAGGCAGACCCAAAATTGACAACCCTAAAAAAACAATCAGCATTCGTCTATCCAATGAGACCCTGGCATATTTTAAATCGACCGGAAAAGGCTGGCAAACCCGGATAGATGAAATTTTAACTAAATACGCTGCTTCTCATTAAGGGGTAAACCGGGGAATTAATTAAATAAAAGAATTAAAAGTTAAAAGGAGTTAAAAATCTTTATCCTTGACATCCTTTAGTGGTAAATAAGTGGGGTCAGAGAAAATTAATTGCGCTTTTCTGACCCCTTTTACTTCAAATTTGGCAAACCAAAACCAAAAAAAGCATCACCCCGGCTACCGGGATGATGCTTTTTTATTTTATTTGACTCACGGGCGAAAAACGCCGCTATTGGTCTTACTAGCCGACTATTGGCGCGGCTTGAGCCTGTGATTTTTGCATATGAAGAGTGATCCGGGAGATTTTACGATCTGCGGTTCTTTTATGCATAATTCCTTTGCTTGCGGCCCGACCGATCTCGGAAACTGTCTTCCGGTGGACTTCAACCAGATCAGTACCTTCGCTCTTCTCGTCCACAGCAGTGTAGAATGATTTGAGTACTGTTTTCAATTGCGAATTGACCTGACGATTACGCAGACGTTTTTTTTCACTCTGTTTGATTCTTTTAAGGGCTGATTTATGATTAGCCAAAACTTATCCTCCAATATTGCCGCAGTTTTACTGCAACTATTTTTATTTTTATTTCAGATTTTCCTAAGGAGCGGTAGCTGGTACCAGAAAAGTGCTTTACTGTCAAGCTCTTTATCAAATACTGTCAAATCGTGGCTAACTATTCGATGAATTTACTTAAGGGAAACTCGACAATACCCTGTGCCCCAAGATCCTTGAGCGCCGGGATAATATCGCGGACGACGGATTTACGCAAAACGACAAAGACATCGACCCACTCATCATCCATTAAACCGGAGACCGTCGGCACCTTGGCCGGCGGCAGGAGTTTAATCGCTTCGTCGAGTTTATTCCGTTCAATATTGAACATGACACCGACCCGATTACGGGATTCAAGGGCACTTTGCAAAAGCATGATGAGGCGCTCGACCTTATCTTTTTTCCAACTATCTTCTTTAAGCTTGTGATTGGCAATGAGAACGGTTGTGGTTTCAAGCACCGTGTCGATAATTTCAAGGTTATTAGCTCTTAAAGAGGAACCGGTTTCAGTGATCTCGATAATCGCATCGGCAAGATGCGGGACTTTAACTTCAGTCGCCCCATAAGAGTACTCGACCTTAGCCGAAACTCCATGATCAGCCAGATATTTCTTCGACAGATTAACCACCTCGGTAGCAATTGTCTTACCTTCGAGATCTTTCACCGAACGAATATCCCCGCCCGCTTTTGCGGCCAGCACCCAGCGCACTTTGTTAAAGGTAACCTTGGCATATTGGAGTTCGGTCATTTCAACAACATCAGAGCCGTTTTCGACAACCCAGTCATGCCCGGTAATACCGATATCAAGTATCCCGCTCTCGACATAACGGGCCATCTCCTGAGC
Source organism: Candidatus Tharpella aukensis (assembly GCA_021163445.1). Lineage (GTDB taxonomy): Bacteria > Desulfobacterota > Anaeroferrophillalia > Anaeroferrophillales > Tharpellaceae > Tharpella > Tharpella aukensis. Next base: position 18,257 of record JAGGWR010000265.1, on the reverse strand, counting down.
CCGAATCAGCATACATTCAATTTCTGGATCATCAATCGTCGGAAAATATGACCGTGAACTGGTAGTTATTTTGAAACCAGCATTTTTAAAAAGGTCGATAGTTGCGTCCTGCAACGACCCCTTGGGAATTCCTACTCGTAATTTCATTTTTTTATAGTCTCCTACTTCTTCCCGTAAACTTTTTCAGGATCGAAAACTTTTTCCGCTTTAATTATCTTTTCGCTGCCATCCGACTCAATTTGGGTATAGAAGCAGCTATTGTAACCAACATGACAAGCGGCCCCACCAACCTGCTCGACTTTCATAACCACGGCATCACGGTCACAATCGATAAAAATCTCTTTTACGATCTGAACGTTACCAGACTCCTCACCTTTGCGCCAGAGCCGTTGACGGCTGCGGCTATAGTAGCAAGCCCGACCGGTCTTTACAGTCTCTTCCCAAGCTTCAGGATTCATGAAAGCAAGCATCAGAACTTCGTTGGTTTGATAGTCCTGAGCTACAGCCGTGATCAGGCCGTCAAGTTTTGTAAAATCTAACGGTTTCATTATAATACCTCATTTAGTATGGCAAAGTAAAATGTTCAGATGCGAGGCGCGCGAAACCTGAGGAATGAGACGTACATAGAGTACGTCGCAGTGACGAAGGTTGAAGCGGAACGAAGCAGGTGGACATTTTTCGAAGCCATTATTCTTTGGGATGTAAATATTCATCAACCTTTTTGATGGCGCAAAACTCGCCGCACATCGTGCAGACCTCTTCATCTGCCGGTTTGCTCTCTTCGCGCCGGGCTCGGGCCCGTACCGGATCAAGAGCCAGATCGATCTGTCCCTGCCAATCGAGAGCTTTACGTTTTTCAGCCATCTGCCGATCCCAATCCAGCGCGCCGGGCAAGCCCCGAGCAATGTCACCGGCATGGGCGGCGATAAGACAAGCAATAACCCCATCTTTAACATCCTCCACATTGGGCAGACAAAGATGTTCGGCCGGGGTCACATAGCAGAGGAAATCAGCTCCGGCGGCGGCGGCAACGGCGCCGCCAATGGCTGAAGTAATATGGTCATATCCTGGGGCAATATCGGTAACCAGGGGACCCAAAACATAAAAAGGGGCTCCTTTACAGAGGCTCTTTTGCAGTTTAATGTTGGTTTCAACTTGGTTTAAGGGAACATGGCCGGGCCCCTCAATCATCACTTGAACCCCGGCTTTCCAGGCCCGGTCAGTAAGTTCACCAAGATAGATGAGCTCCTGGAGTTGGGGTCGGTCAGTCGCATCAGCCAGACATCCGGGACGCAAGCCATCGCCCAAACTCAAAGTCACATCATATTTCAGGGCAATTTCCAAAAGCCGGTCATAATGCTCAAAAAAAGGATTTTCCTGCTCATTATAGACCATCCACTCGACCATAAAAGCGCCGCCCCGACTCACCACATCGGTAACCCGGCCACACTCCCTGAGACTCTCCAGGGTGCGCAAGTTGACGCCGGAATGGATCGTCATGAAATCTATTCCGATCTGGGCCTGACGCTCAATAACATCAAACATCTCATCGACGGTGACATCACCAAAAAAGCCATGTTTCTGCACTCCTTCCTGAGCCACGCGATAGATCGGTACAGTACCCAAAGGCACCGTGCAGTGGGCAAAGATGGCTCTCATAACCTGATCAAGATCGCCGCCAGTACTTAAATCCATCATCGCATGAGCGCCGTAATCGATCGCCGCTTTCAGCTTAATCAGTTCATTATCGAGATCGGATGCATCCGATGAGGTACCAATATTTGCATTAATTTTTACTTTCAGCCCCTGACCAATACCGTAAGCGGTCAGATTTTTATGATTTCGGTTGGCAGGTATGGCAATCGTCCCGGACGCTACCCGAGCTAACAAATCAGTTGCTGAAATTGTTTCAGTGGCAAGAACCTGTTCCATTTCAGGAGTAATATCGCCCCGACGAGCGGAAATCATCTGAGTCATAAAATCTGTTGTCCTCTGACTAAAAACCAATTAATGAGCGTATGCGGCCAACCATTTCAGCCGGACGCTCAGCCTGGAGTATCGCCCTGATTACAGCTACTGAGGCAACTTTGCTGCCTGCGACCTCTGCTATATTACTTTCATCAAGACCGCCGATGGCCACCACCGGCAGGGATACGTGTTGCAACACCTCAAGCAGACCGTCAAGCCCGACTTCGGGGTCGGGCTTGGCTTTGCTCGGGGTCTTAAAGATCGGGCCAAAACCAATATAATCAGCGCCTTCGGCTTCCGCCGCTAAGGCTTGTGCCAATGAGTGGGTTGAACGACCAATCGGCATCTGCGGGCCGACAAGCTTCCGAGCTTCGTCGATCGGCAAATCATCCTGGCCCAGATGCAAAACATCAGCCTCAACCAAAAGCGCAATATCGGGGCGATCATTGACCACAAAAGGGGTCTTGAACTCCCGGCAAAGTGCTCCCACTTCGCGCGCCTTTGACAAAAAAGAGCTGTCACTACCCTGCTTCTGACGCCATTGCAAAAAATCGACTCCGGCTTCAAGCACCGCTTTTAGGTCCGCGATAAGATCAGAACCGGAATAAAAATTTTCATCGGCGACCAGATAAAGAGCCGCCGCCTTTTTATCGGCCAAGCCAAACCACTCTCTAATTTTGGCGACCCGTGATCCAATCACCCCTCTCTCAAGTTCATAAAGCTCAAAACGCAGAGCTTTAATCCCCTTAGAGAGTTGCGCTTCGTCTACCAACTTGCTGCACTCTTCAATAACCCGGGCTGCTTCTTGGGCTCTTTTCAGATTAGCCAGAAGAATTGCCTGCCAGTCACTTCGTTCAGCCTCAGAATCGGTAAAGGTATGACGGCCTATATCGGTCGCTGCCCGCCGTTCCCGAAGGCAGGTTAAGGTCAGTTTTTCATCCAGCAATAAACGCAAACTGTGTCGCAAATCTTTAGTGCGCAGGGCCAGACTATCTTCACAAACCAAACGGCTGTAGTCTTCAACCACGCGCAAGCCTTCCCGCAAACGATTAAAGTTTACATCAAGGACACGATAAACGCGACTATCTCCGCTCATAAGTTTTTTATCTCTTTCAAGTTAAGAGGCATCTTCAGCTACATCAGCTGTAACACCAAGAGCATTCTCATTTAACAAAAGTGCGGTTTCAGCCGTTTGGGCATCAGCGGCTACAGCATCCTTGATAAATTGCTCATCCTCTTCACTCATGTGAACCTTAATGTCACGATAACAGCGCTGCCCAGAACCAGCCGGAATCAGACGACCCATAATAACATTCTCTTTGAGCCCGACCAGGTTATCAACTTTACCGGCGACGCTCGCCTGAGTCAAAACCTTGGTCGTCTCCTGGAAGGATGCGGCCGAGATAAAGCTGTCAGTACTCAATGAAGCCTTGGTAATTCCTAAGAAGAGAGGTTCACCAACCGCCGGTTGCAGACCTTCGGCCACGGCTTTGCGATTTTCCTCTTCAAAAGCATGTTTTTCAACCGTCTCATCAACCAACATAACGGTTTCACCGGGATCAATCACCTTAATCCGGCGCAACATCTGACGGACAATAACCTCAATATGCTTATCATTGATGCCAACCCCCTGCAGACGATAGACCTCCTGGACTTCATTAACAATATACTTGGCCAGCTCCTTGACCCCTAAGACCCGCAAAATATCATGCGGATCGATGGAACCATCAACCAAAGCTTCGCCAACGGAAACCATATCGCCTTCATGAACAATCAGGTATTTCCCTTTCGGAATCACATGTTCAACCGGATCTCCGATCTCCGGCGTAACAATAACCTTCTGCTTGCCCTTAGCTATTTTACCCAGAGAGACAATCCCGTCAATCTCGGCAATAACCGAGATCTCTTTCGGCTTACGAGCCTCAAAAAGCTCTGCAACCCGGGGCAAACCACCGGTAATATCCTTAGTTTTTGTCGTATCCCGGGGTTTAGTTGCAACAATATCACCAGCCAAAACCTCATCACCATCGGCCACCATAATGTGGATTCCAGGGGAGAAGTTGTAACGCGCTTCACCACGATCGCCGACTTTCATGGTTCGGTTTTTCTCATCTTTAATTGAGAGCCGGGGCCTGAGATCGGCGTTTCGGGTTTCAGTTACAACCCGCCGCGACATGCGCGTCTGCTGATCAACCTGCTCGGTTACGGTCACCCCTTCGATCAGGTCCCCATATTTAACCTTACCACTGACCGCAGTCAATGTCGGGATAGAGAAGGGATCCCACTCGGACAAGAGTTGTCCGGCCTTAATTTCCGAACCCTCTTCAACATGCAAAATAGCCCCGAAGACAACCTTATGGCGCTCTTTAATATTACCACTTGGATCGACCACCACAATCTCACCGTTACGGTTCATGGCTACCAGTTTACCATCCCGGTTACGCACCGTATCAAGCTTCACAAACTGAATTTGACCACCCAGCTTAGCCTCAAGAGAAGACTGCTCAACCGCGCTACTGGCAGTTCCGCCGATATGGAATGTCCGCATCGTCAGCTGGGTACCGGGTTCACCAATTGACTGAGCCGCGATAACTCCGACCGACTCACCAATATTAACAACTCGCCCACGGGCCAGATCACGACCATAACAGTAAGCGCAGATACCTTTTTTGGCCTGACAGGTCAAAACCGAACGAATCCGCACCCGATCAATACCGGAAACATCGATCTGTTCGGCCAGCTCCTCAGTAATCTCCTGATCGGCTTCAACAATAATCTCACCAGTGATCGGCGAAACAATATCCTCCTGAGCGACCCGGCCCAAAACTCGAGCCGCAACCGTTTCAATAATTTCACCACCCTCGGTCAACGGGGTCACAAAGATACCGTCCAGGGTACCGCAATCAATTTCGCTGACCACCGCATCCTGAGCAACATCAACCAGACGCCGGGTCAGGTAACCTGAGTTAGCAGTTTTCAAGGCCGTATCGGCCAAACCTTTACGAGCTCCATGCGTCGAAACAAAATACTGAAGAACGTTAAGCCCTTCACGGAAGTTAGCGATAATCGGATTTTCGATGATCTCACCGGATGGTTTAGCCATCAAACCGCGCATCCCGGCCAACTGCCGAATCTGCTGCTGACTGCCACGAGCCCCGGAATCGGCCATCATATAGACCGAATTAAAGGATTTAACCTCTTGAAGCTCGCCTTTGTCATCTTCTATTACATCTTTACTGATAGTGTCCATCATCGCGTCGGCCACCAGGTCGGTAGTTTTAGACCAGATGTCAACCAATTTATTGTAACGTTCACCTGAAGTAATCAAACCATTATTGATTTGGCGCTCAATTTCAAGAACCTTTTCGTTCGCGTCAGCAATCAAATCACCCTTATTCTTCGGAATCTCGAGATCGTCAATCCCGATAGAGATGGCCGCCTGAGTTGCAATCTTATAGCCCAGATCCTTGACCCGATCGGCAAAAATAACCGATTTTTTATCACCAGCTTTCAGGTAGATTCTCTCAAAGAGCTGAGAGATACTTTTTTTAGTCAACGTCTCGTTATAAGAAGAGAACTCAATCTCATTCGGAACGATCTCATGCAGAATTACCCGGCCAACGGTTGTCTCAATCAGTTGACCATCCATCATCACTTTAATTACGGCCTGGAGATCAACGGCGGCCGCATCATAGGCTATCCGCACTTCAGTGGGAGAGCTGTAAATGGTTCCGGTTCCCAGCGCAAAAGGCCGGTCTCTGGTCAGCCAGTAGATCCCTAAAACAATATCCTGGGTCGGGATAATAACGGGCCGGCCATTGGCCGGCGAAAGAATATTGTTAGTTGACATCATCAAAACCCGGGCTTCAGTCTGGGCTTCAACCGACAACGGCACATGAACGGCCATCTGGTCACCATCAAAGTCAGCATTATAAGCGCTGCAGACCAGAGGATGCAGACGTATCGCCTTGCCTTCGGTTAAAACCGGTTCAAAAGCCTGAATACCAAGTCGATGCAGGGTCGGAGCCCGGTTGAGGAGAACCGGATGTTCGGTAATAACCTCTTCAAGCAGATCCCAGACCCCGGCGCTCTCCAACTCGACCATCTTCTTAGCACTTTTGATCGTGGTCACAAGGCCGCGATCAAGTAATCTGTTGTAGATAAAGGGTTTAAACAGTTCGAGTGCCATTTTCTTGGGCAAACCACACTGGTGCAAACGCAGCTCAGGGCCGACCACAATTACCGAACGACCGGAGTAATCAACCCGTTTACCGAGCAGATTCTGACGAAATCGTCCCTGTTTCCCTTTCAACATATCGCTTAGAGATTTCAAAGGGCGTTTGTTGGCTCCACTAATTGCCCGCCCACGTCGACCATTGTCAAAGAGGGCATCAACCGACTCTTGCAGCATCCTCTTTTCATTACAGATAATAATCCAGGGTGCTTTAAGCTCGATCAATCTTTTGAGGCGATTATTACGGTTAATAACCCGGCGATAGAGATCATTAAGATCAGAGGTCGCAAAGCGTCCACCATCGAGCGGCACCAGAGGCCGTAAATCGGGTGGCAGAATCGGAATCACGTCCATAATCATCCACTCCGGCAAATTCCCGGACTTACGGAAATCATCTATGATTTTGAGACGCTTGGCGATCTTCTTCTTTTTGGCCTCGGAACCGGTCTCAACCATATCCTGGCGCAATTTAACCCGCTCACCCTCAAGATCTATCTTTTGCAGCATCTCCTTAACGGCCTCGGCCCCGATGCCGCAGCGAATTTTATCACCATATTTCTCATCAAGCAGCAAATACTCATCTTCAGAAACAAGCTGCCCTTTAATCAGTTCATCAGCATCTCCAGCATCAAGAACCACATAGTTCTCAAAATAGAGAATCCGCTCGACATCTTTTAAGGTTTTATCAAGCAACAGGGCGATACGACTTGGTAAACTTTTCAAAAACCAGATATGCGCGACCGGGGATGCGAGTTCAATATGGCCCATGCGTACCCGCCGAACCTTCGACTGGATTACTTCAACACCACATTTCTCACAAACTATGCCCCGGTGTTTCATGCGTTTATATTTACCGCAATTACACTCAAAATCTTTTACCGGGCCAAATATTTTAGCGCAGAAAAGGCCATCCCGTTCAGGTTTAAACGTACGGTAATTTACGGTTTCAGGCTTTTTAACCTCGCCAAACGACCAACTCCGAATTTTCTCCGGCGACGCCAGTTTAATCCGCAGGGAACTGAACTTCAAGGCATCTTTGGGTTTCTGAAAAAAACTTAAGACATCTCTCATGATTTATCCTCCTCCAATTCAACATCCAGACAGAGGCTCTGGAGTTCTTTAATCAAGACATTGAAGGATTCAGGCAGACCCGACTCCAAAGTCTGCTTACCTTTAACAATTGACTCATACATCCTGGTTCGTCCGGCAACATCATCTGATTTCACCGTCAGAAATTCTTGTAGTGAATAAGCGGCACCATAAGCTTCAAGCGCCCAGACCTCCATCTCACCAAGACGCTGTCCACCAAATTGGGCTTTACCACCCAATGGCTGTTGCGTCACTAAAGAGTAAGGTCCAATCGAACGCGCATGCATCTTGTCATCAACCAGATGATGCAATTTGAGAATATACATATAACCCACGGTTACGGGTCGCTCAAAAGGCTCCCCGGTACGCCCGTCATGCAAAATCACCTGACCATTGCGTGGCAAACCGGCACTTTCAAGACACTCCTTGATACGCTCCTCACCCACCCCATCAAATACCGGCGATGCCATCGGCACATAAGCCGACAATTTTACCGCCTGTTCATGAACTTCTTCATCAGTAGCATCCGCCAGCCAATCAAGCGAGCGCTGGTCATGAGTAAAGACTTGATCAAGTTTCTCACGCAAAGCATCGGCACCATACTCTTTTTCAATCATCTCTTCAATTTGCCGGCCTAAACTCTGGGCCGCCCAACCAAGATGAGTCTCCAAGACCTGGCCGACGTTCATACGCGAAGGCACACCCAAGGGATTAAGCACGATATCCACGGTCGAGCCATCGGCCAGATAGGGCATATCCTCTTCCGGAACAATTCGTGAGAGCACCCCTTTGTTACCATGACGCCCCGACATTTTATCACCAACCGACAATTTGCGCTTGATCGCAATATAGACTTTAACCATCTGGTTAACGCCGGGCTGGAGTTCATCGCCCCGCCGCAAAGTTTCGATTTTTTCAGCGACTGAAGCTTCGACCCGCTCAATTTCGCGATCCATATAAGCAACCAGGCCGCTGATCTGCTCCTCAACCTCTGAAGCCTCGCGCAAGACCAGATTACTACACATCGACAACGTAACTTTTGCTAAATCATCGGCCTCAAGTTTGCAGCCGGCGTTCAGAACAACGGTTCCTTTTCCACCCTTAAGATCAGTTTCCAGAACCTGCCCGTTCAGCAGCTCACGAACCTTGGCAGTTACACTGCGACGAATAAAATAGAGCTCTTTGTCGGCCTCTCGTTTAACCAGTTTGATATCACGTTCCCGCTCATCAGAACTACCATCACCACCATAACCTTTGCGCGAAAAGATCTTGGTGTTAATGACCACCCCTTTTACGCCGGGAGAAACTTTGAGCGAGGTATCTCTGACTTCGCCCGCCTTCTCACCGAAGATAGCCCGTAAGAGTTTCTCTTCAGGCGAAAGCTGGGTCTCACCTTTGGGTGTGATTTTCCCGACCAGAATATCACCGGGGCTAACCTGAGCCCCGATATGAACAATACCATCCTGATCGAGGTGGGCCAGACCTTCGTCGCCGACGTTAGGAATATCGCGGGTAATCTCTTCCGGCCCTAATTTGGTATCTCGGGCCACCACATCGCAAACTTCGATATGGATAGAGGTAAATTTATCATCCTTAATCAGACGTTCATTAATTAGAATTGAATCTTCAAAGTTGTACCCACCCCACGGCATAAAGGCGATCTTGACATTCTGGCCCAAAGCCAGTTCGCCAATATCCATCGAGGGCCCATCCGCAAGAATCTCCCCGGCCTGGACAAACGTACCACTTTTAATCAAGGGAATATGGTTAAAACAGGTATTCTGATTAGAACGCATAAATTTCGCTAAATGATAGCTGTCGATGCCAAATTCATCCTCATCATTTTCCGCTTCATGCCGAATAATAATCTTGCCTGAATCGACATACTCGACAAAGCCGCTTCTTTTAGCAACCACCGCTATACCGGAATCAAGCGCCACGCGCCCTTCCATGCCGGTTCCGACCATTGGCGCTTCAGTCCGTAATAAAGGAACGGCCTGGCGCTGCATATTTGAACCCATCAAGGCCCGGTTGGCATCATCATGTTCAAGAAATGGAATCAGCGAGGCGGCGACACTAACCAGCTGCCGCGGCGAAACATCCATCAGATCAATATTGTCCCGCTGCTCAAAACTGTATTCACCAGCTTTTCGACAAGTCACCAATTCATTCGCAAAACCTCCGTCGGAATTAAGCGGTGCACTGGCCTGAGCGATAATTTTATCATCCTCATCCATCGCGTAGAAATAGCGAACCTCATCTGTGACCACACCATCCTGCACAACTCGATAGGGGGTTTCAATAAAGCCGAACTCATTAACCCGTGCATAACAAGCCAGAGAGGCGATCAAACCAATGTTTGGCCCTTCCGGGGTTTCAATTGGACAAAGTCGGCCATAGTGAGTCAGATGAACATCGCGAACCTCAAAACCAGCTCGTTCACGAGTCAACCCTCCCGGTCCCAAAGCACTTAAACGGCGCTTATGGGTAATCTCGGAAAGCGGGTTGGTCTGATCCATAAATTGTGAAAGCTGACTGCTGCCGAAGAACTCCTTAATCGCCGCGCTAACCGGTTTGGAGTTAATCAGATCATGAGGCATCGCTGTATCAATCTCTTGCAGGCTCATGCGCTCGCGAATTGATTTCTCCATCCGCACCAGACCGATACGATACTGATTTTCAATAAGCTCGCCAACCGTACGCACCCGCCGGTTACCGAGATGATCGATATCATCAATAACCCCTTTATCAGTTCTTAAAGAGATCAGGTATTTGACAATAGCGAGAATGTCCGCTGCGGTCAGGGTTTTGCAATCAAGTGGTTGATCGGTTCCAAGTTTGTGATTTATCTTGAGTCGACCTACACGAGAGAGATCGTAGCGCTCGGGATTAAAAAAGAGATTCTGAAAAAGAGCATCGGCAATCTCTATCGTCGGCGGTTCACCAGGGCGTAAACGCCGATAAATTTCGATCTTGGCTTTGTCAACCTCTAGCTCCTTTTCACTCCTCTCACCAAGAACAACCGACTCACGCTCTTCATCACTCAAGATGATTTTATCAACCAGCAGGGTGTCACGCAGATATGAGCCGACGTTGATATTATCGATATAGAGAATTTCTAACTGTTCAACCCCACTCGACTGTAAATCCTCGAGTTTTTCAGGTGTTATCTCTTCGTTACACTCAAGCAGGACTTCACCGGTTAGCGGATCAACTACATCATGCGAGACATAGGAATTAACCAACTCATCATCCATCATCGGCAGGACTTTGAGTTCAGCTGATTTCATACGCCGGAGCGCCGTCTTACTGATCTTACGTCCCTTAATCAGTAACACCTCACCGCTTTCCAGATCTACGACATCTTCCCGGGCCTTAAAACTGGCCACCAGATCCGTATTGTCATAATCAATTTCACGTGTGTAAGTACCATCCGGCAAACAATTCACGACAACACTATCGTAAAAAAGATTTAACAACTCCTCAGTCGAATAACCCAAAGCCCGCAAGAGTACGGTCGCCGGTAATTTACGGCGCCGGTCGATACGAACATGAATTAGATCTTTGTTATCAAATTCAAAATCGATCCAGGAGCCGCGATAAGGAATCACCCGGGCACTAAACAACGCCATCCCGCTGACCGACGAACTTTTCGCCTTTTCCTGAGCAAAAAAGACGCCTGGAGAACGATGCAGCTGACTGACAATAACCCTCTCGGTACCGTTGATGATAAAGGTTCCCCTCTCACTCATCAATGGAATTTCACCGAAATAGACCTCTTGCTCTTTGATATCTCGAATTGATCGCTGCTCGCTGCCCTCCTCGATATCCCAGATAATCAGGCGAATTCGCACTCGAATGGGTACCGCATAGGTCAGGCCTTTAAGCATACATTCGCGATCATCATATCGCGGCGTACCAAAGTTATAACTGACATATTCAATTGAAGAGGTGCCGTAGAAATCCTTGATCGGGAAAACACTCTTGAAAACACCCTGGAGACCGCTATCTTCTCTCTCTTCATGAGGAATGTCATCCTGAAGGAAACGTTTAAAAGAATCGAGCTGCAGATCGAGCAGAAAAGGGACTTCCACGACTTCATTAATGGTCGCAAAATTACAGCGCAAACGAGGCAGGTTACGGCTATTCCGGACTACCATAGAACATTAACCTCTTTTTCAAAATTAGTTAGTATTTGATGAACAAGTTGCAAGGGAATGGGAAGGGTTGGCGGCCCCCGAGAGAACCAGCCGTACTCTTTAGCACAAAAAACAACGTAAGGGATAGGGTCTTTCAACCCTATCCCTTACGTCTTAAAGCAGTTAAAAACGCTTAACGTTTATCACTTTTCAATTACTTGACCTCGGCTGTAGCTCCGGCTGCTTCAAGTTTTTTGACAAGCTCTTCGGCTTCATCTTTACTGACACCCTCTTTGATTGCTTTCGGAGCGCCTTCGACCTCAGCCTTGGCTTCTTTCAATCCAAGTCCAGTGATCTCACGAACAGTCTTGATAACCTGAATCTTCTTTTCGCCGAAAGAGACCAACATAACATCGAACTCGGTCTGCTCTTCGGCGGCAACTTCACCACCGGCAGCCGGCATGGCAGCAACGGCCATCGGCGCCGCAGCTGAAACGCCAAATTTTTCTTCAAGTTCTTTTACAAGCTCGGAAAGCTCAAGAACCGACATATTTTCAATAAACTGGATGACATCTTCTTTAGTAACTGACATAATTTAAAACTCCTTAATAACTCTGACTCTTTGGTCTTGTTCGATAATTAGTATATTGCCAACAAACAATAAAGTTGTTTAGGCTTCTTGATTTTGCTCTTTCTGCTCTTTTATCGCGTTTAAAACTTGGACTGCTGAACGTGTAACTGCACTCAGGACATTGACGAGACCACCAGGCACTGCATTCATAGTCCCCAGTAAAGTAGCCCGCATAACATCTTTGCTGGGCAATTCCGCCAAACGTTTAAGGGCATCCGTATCAAGATAGCTGCCATCCAGAACTCCGCCCAGAACTTCGAGGGAATCTTCCTTCTTGGCAAACTCAACCAGAACTTTTGCCGCCGCCGCAGGATCTCCATAAACCAGAGCCAAAGCACTGGGTCCATTGAGAACGTCTACGAGTGCCTCATAACCGGTAGCTTTAGCAGCTATCCGAGCCAGAGTATTCTTTACGACTCGATACTCTGTCTCTTTTTCCCGTAACTGGCTTCTTAAAGCGGTAATCTTTTCAACATCTAATCCGCGATAATCGGTCAGAAAAGCAGCTTGCGCATCATTGAATTTCGCTGTCAACCCATCAATCTGGGTCTGCTTTTCTGCTCTATTCACCTTTTTCCACCTCCTTCTTCTAAAATTTGTCAAAAGGCAAATGAGCTTATACTAATATCAGACTATTGATCCAATCAACAAGTCAGACTGCCTCGGTGGGATCTTATGGCCTGATAAATCAGGCTACCCACGGTCTTCAGCTCATATATCCTAATGAATGACAACTTCAGTGCAAACTCGCCGCAAACCAAAAAATCGTATTGCCGGGTTACAAAAAAGTTGTCAATAATTAATTTTCAGGCAAACTATCTACAGGCTGTTAGTATCAATTCTGATACCAGGCCCCATTGTTGTAGAGAGAGTAAAACCGCGCATATAGTTACCTTTGCTTGAAGCAGGTTTCAAACGATTTAAAGTCTCTATCAAGGTTGTGATGTTTTCCTGCAATTTTTCGGCGGAAAAAGAGATACGACCGACTGGAGCATGGACAATGCCAGCTTTTTCGACCCGAAAATCAACCTTACCGGCTTTAATATCCTTAACCGCCCGAGCCACTTCAAAAGTCACCGTCCCAACCTTGGGATTCGGCATCAAACCTCGAGGGCCAAGTACCCGGCCAAGTTTACCGACAACTCCCATCATATCTGGAGTAGCAACGGCTTTGTCAAAATCGAGCCAACCATCATTAATTTTCTTGGCCAGATCATCACCGCCGACAAAATCGGCCCCGGCATCACGAGCTTCAATCTCTTTTTCGCCCTTGGCGAAAACGACTACCTTGGCACTTTTACCGGTACCATGGGGTAAAACCACGGCTCCACGAACCATCTGATCCGCATGCCGGGGATCAACTCCCAGACGAACAGAAACATCCACACTCTCATCAAATTTCTTTGAAGATAAGGATTTCAACAGCTCTACTGCTTCAACTAAAGAATATTTCTTCTCTGAATCGACTTTGGCTCGATTGGCGAGATATTGCTTTCCACTTTTAGCCATTCTTCCCTCACAAGTCCTTATTCTACAACGATGCCCATACTTCGCGCAGTCCCGGCGATAATGAGACTGGCGGCATCGATATCATTGGCGTTCAAATCGACCATTTTGAGCTCGGCTATTTCCTTAACCTGGGCTTGAGTCACAGTTCCAACCTTGGTTTTATTCGGAACACCGGAGCCTTTTTCAATTTTAGCGGCTTTCTTCAACAAGACTGCCGCTGGCGGTGTTTTAGTAATAAAACTAAAGCTACGATCAGCGTAGACCGATATTACTACCGGAATGATCATCCCCTGTTGACTATCGGTCTTAGCATTAAAGGACTTACAAAACTCCATAATATTGACACCATGCTGCCCCAAGGCCGGCCCTACCGGTGGCGATGGGTTAGCTTGTCCGGCCGGTATCTGCAGTTTGATCAGACCTACAATTTTTTTTGCCATCCTCAATTCTCCTGCAACCCTTGACAGTCAATCAGCCGTTTGCTGTTCGCCGTCAGTGATTTATATTGTTATCTTTTCGAATTATTAAACACGCACAAAATGGCTAAGCTGAATTTCGATCTACCATCAAAATTCATACGCCCCGGCAGGAGGATCCCGCCGGATGCAGTGCCATCAACTTATTTTTTCAAGTTGGCCGTACTCAATCTCAATTGGCGTGGGCCGACCAAAAATACTCACTAAAACACGAACCTTGGCTTTTTCCAGATTGACCTCATCAACCGTACCTGTGAAATTGGCGAAGGGGCCCTCCAACACTCTAACACTCTCTCCCTCATCGAAAAGAACCTTAGGTTGCGGCCGCATCTCGCCTTCAGCTATACGATCAAGAAGGCTGTTCGCTTCACTTTCGGAAATTGATCTGGTCGCTTCAACGCGCTCTCCACCACCAACAAATCCGGTGACTTTAGCGGTACCTTTAACCAAATGCCAGGTCTTTTCGGTCATCTCCATTTTTACCAAGACATAACCGGGGAAAAACTTTCGCTGCGAAGTACGGCGTTTACCCTTGACCATCTCCACAACCTGTTCGGTTGGAACCACGACTTCCTCGAACATATCTTCGAGTCCGTAGCGCTTGATCCTCTCTTCCAGGGTCAGTTTAACTCTATTCTCGTAGCCGGAGTAAGCATGTATCACATACCATTTCATTGCCATAACTTACCCTGTTAACCCTTTAACTTTCATATTTTAATAGCCATCAGACTAAACTGAAAGAATTAATTTAACAAGTTTAGACAATCCCAGATCGACAATGCCGAGATAAAGAGAGATAACCAAAACCACAAGAAGCACCACCCAGGTTAGACTAATCGTTGCCTTACGTCCAGGCCATGTAACCTTCTTCATTTCGCCTTTTGAGTCTTTAAGGTATTGACTCAATTCGGCAATATTCTCTTTTATAGCCGCCAAAGTTCGGCCTCCCACATTTCACTGTTTATCATATAATTTAAATTGGTGGCAGGCCAGGAGGGATTCGAACCCCCAACACCCGGATTTGGAGTCCGGTGCTCTAGCCATTAGAGCTACTGGCCTACAATCGTACATCAATCACAACAGATTAAAACTCTCAATAAAAAGAATTACTTAGTCTCTTTATGAGGTGTATGGGTCCGACAAAATGGACAATATTTCTTGAACTCCAACTTGTCAGGGGTGTTTTTTTTGTTTTTCTTTGTTGTATAATTTCTTCTTTTACACTGCCCGCAGGCAAGAATTACTTTATCTCTCATAGCTATTTTACAACCTAGCCTTTCATTCTCGTGCACGACCGAAAATTGTCAGATTTCTGGTCAGGCACTACGTCTGAGGAATTATCTATAAAACAGACCGAAGCCAGATCAGGATTTCTCTGCATCCTTCTCTGGCTTCGTCTAATTAACTATCGACTTTAAACAGCATTTCGCTTATTCGATAACTTCACTGACAACGCCGGCACCAACGGTGCGGCCGCCTTCACGAATAGCAAAACGTAACTCTTTTTCCATAGCGATCGGGGTAATCAGTTCACCAACAACCGTGATATTATCACCCGGCATTACCATCTCTACGCCTTCCGGAAGTTCAACCGTACCTGTAACATCGGTTGTCCGAAAATAGAACTGAGGACGGTAACCTTTAAAGAACGGAGTGTGACGACCGCCCTCTTCTTTGGTCAGAATGTAGACCTCAGCTTTAAACTTGGTATGCGGAGTAATGCTGCCCGGAGCCGCCAAAACCTGGCCGCGAACAATCTCTTCACGCTTTTTACCGCGTAAAAGGATTCCGACATTATCACCAGCCTGACCCTGATCGAGCAATTTGCGAAACATCTCAACCCCGGTACATACCGTCTTATCAGTATCGCGAATACCAACAATCTCGACCTCTTCACCAACCTTGATGACACCACGCTCAATCCGACCGGTGGCAACCGTACCGCGGCCAGAGATACTGAAAACATCTTCAACCGGCATCAGGAAAGGTTTATCGATTTCCCGCTCCGGCGTCGGAATGTAACTGTCAACCGCATCCATTAACTCTTCGATACATTTCCACTCTTCACAATCGGCGGGGCCATCACTCTCCAGAGCTTTCAAGGCACTGCCGGTAATTATCGGAATATCATCTCCCGGGAAATCGTAATCGGAGAGAAGCTCACGAACTTCCATTTCGACCAGTTCGAGAAGTTCATCATCATCAACCATATCGGCCTTGTTTAAAAAGACAACAATATAAGGTACACCGACCTGACGGGCGAGCAGGATATGTTCGCGAGTCTGCGGCATCGGGCCATCAGCCGCGCTGACCACCAGAATAGCGCCATCCATCTGCGCGGCTCCGGTAATCATGTTTTTAACATAGTCAGCATGGCCTGGACAGTCAACGTGGGCATAGTGACGGGCTCCAGTTTCGTACTCAACATGGGCCGTAGCAATCGTAATTCCACGCTCCCTCTCTTCAGGAGCTTTATCGATCTCATCGAAAGCGGTATAAGAAGCCTGACCTTTGAGAGCCAGAACCTTGGTAATGGCCGCTGTCAGAGTAGTTTTTCCGTGGTCAACATGGCCAATCGTGCCAACATTAACGTGAGGCTTGGTGCGCTCAAATTTTTCCTTTGCCATTTCCTTAATCTCCTCTCTACAGTCATTTAATTCTATGGATCTATCAAACTCTCAAACTACAAACTAACATCTTGATGGAGCCCACGATCGGGATTGAACCGATGACCTCTTCCTTACCAAGGAAGTGCTCCACCACTGAGCTACGTGGGCCTAATCCGCCTCGGCAGATATTCCAATTAACGCTTGGAATGGAGCGGGAAACGGGACTCGAACCCGCGACCCTCAGCTTGGAAGGCTGACGCTCTAGCCAACTGAGCTATTCCCGCTTAAAAAAGATGCTTTATATCTTAACTGAATAAATGGTGGAGAGGGGAGGATTTGAACCTCCGAAGGCTCTGCCGACAGATTTACAGTCTGTTCCCTTTGACCACTCGGGAACCTCTCCAGATATTCTTTTTCTGACTCTTTAGTTTTCAGTGGAGCTGGCGATGGGACTCGAACCCGCAACCTGCTGATTACAAGTCAGCTGCTCTTCCAGTTGAGCTACGCCAGCAACAGCTTGTACCCCTCAAGAAAACAAGGCTGACCCGTTTATCATAACTACCACGACTGTGTCAATATTTTTTTCCCGGTTTTTGTAATTTTTGCAGGGCATCACCAGCCGCTCTCTGCTCCGCGTTTTTACGTGAAGGCCCGCTACCGGATCCAAGAAGAGATCCGCACTCATTACGAACCTCAATAAAAAAAAGAGGCTGATGATCAGCCCCCTGTCTCGCTACCAACTCATATACCGGAAGCGAGCCACCCTCTTCCTGCAGCCTCTCCTGAAGCTGTGATTTATAATCAATCCGGGATGTGGCCAGTTCCCGGTTCAACAACTCTTTGACCAAATCCTGCACAACTGCGGCGGCGCCATCCAAGTAGAGAGCTGCCAACAGGGCCTCGAAAGCATCCGCCAGCAAGGAGGTTCGCTGACGCCCGCCATGCTTGCCCTCTCCCCGTCCGAGACGCAAAAAATTTCCCAACCCCAGTTTTCCAGAAAAACTTGCCAAAGCCTCAGTATTAACGATTTGAGAACGAATCCGACTGAGTTCACCTTCGGTTTTAGCCGGAAACCGGGCATAAAGAGTTTCACTGACCTGCAACTCCAGAACGGCATCGCCAAGAAATTCCAGACGTTCATTATCAAACAGATCACCACCGCCATCTTTATGGCGATTCTCATTGACATATGATTTGTGGGTCAGGGCTTGAAGTAAGAGCTCACGATCTTTAAACGTGTAACCCAAAACCTCTTCCAGTCCATCAGTCAAAATTATTACGGAATTCAATTCGGACAGCCTTATAACTAGGAAGCAAAAAAAGGATTCGTGGCTCGTTCCCGGCCAACTGTCGTCGCTGGCCCATGCCCGGAATAGAGAACCACGTCATCGCCCAAAGGAAAAATCTTCTCTCTGACCGATCTAATCAAAGTCTCGTAATCACCACCCGGAAAATCGGTTCTCCCGATTGAGCCGGCAAAAATCAGGTCTCCGACAAAAGCAACCTTTTCACCTATCAAAGAGATTGAACCCAATGAGTGACCCGGAGTTGAAAGAACTTTCAACGTAACCGTCTCACCTATATTCACCAGATCACCATCTT
>JAGGWR010000020.1 GCA_021163445.1 Candidatus Tharpella aukensis | reverse complement strand
TGAAAAACCGCAACAGCGCAGTAGATCGAACTTTTTACGACGCCATCAAAGAAACATTAAAAATCACAGATTAACTCATACTAATACAAGTAGTATCGGATTAGAGCATTGTTGTCAAGGCAAAGAGGGAAAGATTGGTCGAAACGAGATAAACAGATTCCTCAGGCAGCGGTATTGGCGGCTGCTGCGGAAACTGTGACCAGGGTAATTTTTGGTGTATGTCAGATTACGGAGGAAGAACTTTTTCAGATCGAGGCGTGGATTTACTAACGGATACTTATGCCCCACCTTAACTTTTTTCAAATTTTCAGGATCACGGGCCTTAACCGTCTTGGTCTCCCCGCTGGCACTCATCAACGTAACCATCTGAGTCTCTGTATCAATGGCCGTGATGGTAGTTACCACAGTAACTTCTTGCACTACAACACCTGCAGGTTTTTCTATCTCAGCAATTTCGAAAAGTGAAACAATCCGGCACCCCGACCGGTGGTCTAGCCGACAAGTACGACCCTTTCCACATTCATATATTGTGGCTCAGATTGCAGGATGCCAGAATATGCAGCATTATGCAATCAAGGCAGAAATCGATAAACGTGTTGCAAGGCAGGCAGAAAGAACGGAAATTTCAGCAGATCGAGTCTTGAAAGAATATGCGAAGGTTGCCTTCACTGATGCGCGGAACTTCATTGATGAAAGCGGAGAGACAAGAGCGATCCACGACTTGAGCCCGGATGATTCAGCGGCAATTCAGCATTTTGAAGAGCAGCCCGACGGCGGTTGTAAAATCAAACTGCACAGCAAACTGAAAGCGCTGGATTCGCTGGCAAAACATTTAGGATTATTGCAGCCGGATGCAGCAGACGAAGCGCGGGAGGCTCCGAGCTTGAAGATTTTTTGCAAGTATGATGATGGTACGATTAAAGATATCACGGAAAACCCTAAGGCTGCCTTCGGGCCGACAGCCGGTATTCAGATTGACGTTGTTGACGCTTCAAAGCCATCGGGAGACGCCGACCCGGAAGACTAACCTCTCCCTACATGAGATCATAAGCCCGGTGATATTTTGCCGGGCTTTTTTGTGTTCAGGAGACCCGCGCAAATTTTGCACAAAATAGTTTTCGGACACCAAAAAAGGGAGATGCCCCCTTTTTTTGAATTAATAGACCCAAAAAAAAGGAAAAATTCTCTGGGATCAGTTTATTTCTCGGGGCGATAATCCCGGTTACGGAATTTGCCCTAACGAGGCTGCTATGTGTCGCTTTGATGAAAAGATCAAGCATTTTTTTTCTTTACCCTGACAGGAAATCATGCTAGGCAAACTACATACATATTGTCACCCTCCCTAGCAAACAGGTGTCGTCCTTGAGAAAAATAACAAAGGAAATAACCCAACAAATCTTAAATATTTATGCTAGCGGATCAACGAATGGCATTAAAAAACCTACCCTAAAACTTTTGCGTAACCGAGAGATACTAGACTCCGATGACAAATTAACTGACGAAGGTAGAGTATACGCAATTTCTAAAATGCCTTTGACAAAGCAATGTTCAGAACTTTCCTTGAAACATAAAACTATCGAACTGTCTTATGAAGGAAAACCCGAACCCGCACTGTTAGCTTATTATGAATCTTTAGGCTATACAGGCATCAGCTCTGAAGGCGTGGGAATTTCGATCATACTTAAAGCTTTAATGCTGGACAAACTTTCAGAGTATAACTTTCTTCACAGCAGATCAGATGCATGCTCTCGCTACCTAGCAGCTCAACTTGTGATATTAAATAATAGAACCGATGAGATCATTTCATCAATTTTATCAGTGTCAAAAGAAAAATATCTCAATAATTTCAAAGAAATCATCAACGATCATTTTATTGCTTCTTGGTTCCCTCCTATCCCTGTTGAATTTGCAACAGCTATGTATGAGGCCATCGACCTTAAACTCTTCGTTGCAATAGCACAAAAGATGTCCGAAGACCCCTACACCTACAGAAAAGGGTGGCCCGATCTAACCTTGACCAAAGGCCGCGAGGTTTTATTTGTTGAAGTTAAAACTAAAGACAAATTACATGACAGCCAAATAATTACTATCCCTGCCATGCAAAAAATTACCCCTTTTGCATTTCTTATATGCAAGGTGAACAAGCCCTCTCTAGAGCAACCAGAATCCAAGTTTGTACCGGGCTGCAAGAGATGCCCCAAGTCTGGGGAAATCAGCTTTAGTAAGGGCATCTCAGAAAAGGGCTGAATTTCTCAAACGGGGAACCCTCCGTTTTACTTATCCGACACAAGCTACGGGGTAGCTTCATAGGGTTCTTTTGAAGACAAGAATTTACTCGTTTTTTTTGTTGACTAAAAAAATAATATGCTCTAATGGGAGGGTTATTGTCACAGGCAATGTTGCTTTTTTCTGGGGAATAGACCATACTAGTATTAGAAAGGAGGTTGAAAATGGCACAAATAGCACCGACTCAACTTGTCTTGCGATGCTACGGTTACCGCAGCGGTAAGCATCTGGTGGGGCACTGCATTGATCTGGATATCGCTGTCCAGGCGGAAAATGTTGCAGAGCTGAAACACAAAATGGAACAGGCCGTGTCTTCTTATCTGGAAACTGTGCTTGACACCGAAGACCAAAGTTCAATCCCTGCGCTGTTAAAGCGGCAAGCCCCGCTAGTTGACAGATTAAAATACCACGCTATCTGCGGGCTAGTGGCTCTCCGATCACACAATCGTAAAATTTTTACTTTCAACGAAGCCCTGCCCTTTCATATGGGGCGCAGTTGCTCTTGTTAAATGGGGTTTCGCTATCCTGAGCTGACTCCGGCAAAAGTAAGAAAGCTTTTAAGAAAAGCCGGGTTCAAAAAAGCCAGACAGGAAGGTAGCCACGAACAGTGGGAAGGACACACAAAAGGTCAACGACGCATTGTGACCGTTGATTCCCTTGGAAGCAAGAAGGAAACATATGGGGCAAGACTGATACAGTCGATGGTTAATCAATCCGGTCTTAGCAAAAAAGAATTTTATAAAAAGCTTAACTAACCCGCCACCCCAGCGGGTTTTTTATTTAGAAACATAAGCTCCAAACATTCCTCGCTGTCCCTTGAACAAAAAATCCAGTTTCAAATTACCAAGTGGCCCCCAAAGTGGCCCCCAAAGCCTAGACAAAAAAAGGCTTAGCTAACAAACGTCAGCTAAGCCTTTGAAATAATTGGCGCGCCAGGAACGACTTGAACGCTCGACCTACGGATTAGAAATCCGTTGCTCTATCCAGCTGAGCTACTGGCGCATATTAGATGATAGTTTTTTTAAGGGGGCCCTTACTTCTTGGTGCCGATTATCGGTACTTTTGCTTGATAATTACAACCTTTCTGGGGACAGCGCAAGAGTTTATCACCGGCGGCCTGACCTTTCTTTTCAACGAGAAACGGAAAATCACAATCCGGACAGGCTAAAGGATAAGGTTTATCCCATATTGCATAGGTACATTTCGGATAACGGTTGCAGGCATAAAAAAGTTTTCCTTTGCGAGATTTTTTCTCGACCAGCTCACCGTCACAGCCCTTCTGCGGACAGGCGACCCCGGTACTAACTGAACTGGTGTATTTACACTCTGGATAGTTCGAACAGGAGATAAAGCGTCCAAAGCGGCCGTTACGTAACTGCAGCGGCTTGCCACATTTCGGACAATTACCGACATCGACAAGCTCGCGGTTATCACCGTTACCCTCACCGACCTCATTCAAATCTTTGGTGTTTTTACACTCCGGGAAATTGGGACAGGCGATAAAACGGCCATTGCGACCCCATTTGACCACCATATTGGCGCCGCATTTATC
>JAGGWR010000130.1 GCA_021163445.1 Candidatus Tharpella aukensis | reverse complement strand
TTTCCTAATGCGTGGAGATCCCGGGCTCCCATGTTGGCAAACTGTTGATGGGCAACGGCGATAATGATGCCATCGTAGGTGTTTTGTTTTGGGGCGGCTACCGGCGTGATGTCGTATTCGCGTTGGGTGTTTTCGATGACTTTGGCGGCTTCAGCAACTTTGATGCTGGTGGCTTTGTGGGTGCCGGCGGTGATGATTGTGTTATAGAGGGTGTCGACAAGATCGGCGACCTCGGGGGTGGAGCCTGAGGTTACTTTTTTTATGCTGGTGACCCGGTGCTGCTTGTCGCCGGGATTGACACGTTCAGGGCTATAACCGCAGAAAAAATCGTGGTTATAGCGAAGCCCGGAGACCTCTTCCAGAACTGGGACACACTCTTCTTCGGTGGCACCGGGGTAGACGGTTGATTCGTAGATAACGATGTCCCCCGGTTTTAGGGTTTTGCCTATGGTTTGGCTCGCTTTTAGTAGGGGGGTTAAATCAGGTTGGTTGTGCTCGTTAATGGGGGTTGGAACGGTGACTATGTAGATCTGGGTATTGATAAGGTCGTCGGGGTTGGCCGTGTATTTGAGCTTGTCGGCGTTAACGAGTTCGGCAGCAGTTACTTCCAAGGTGGTGTCTTGGCCGGATTGGAGTTGTTGTAAGCGAGTTTGGTTTATGTCGAAGCCTAAAGTAGGGAACTGTTTGCCGAATTCTACTGCCAGGGGCAGGCCGACGTAACCGAGACCAATGATGGCTATTTGCAGATCTTTTGTTTGGATATTTTTTCGGGTTATTTCATTGGTCATTTTTGAACTTACCCTTTTCTTTTTTACTTGTTTTACTGCAAATTAAGGCGGTCTGAAGGCGCTTTTTGCGAGTTCATCAAGGTTGACCATGTGAAAATAAGAGGGGCTGGTTTCAGGTTTCAGGTTTACCTGGTTGATATTCGGGAATCAGCTCTTTCATAAGTTTCTTAATCCCCTCTCCGTCAAAAGCTTTAGCTCTTTCTTTGAGTTTGAGGATGTGGCTGTTGATTTCTGTATAGGTTTTTCCGTTGCCGCGTAAGACCATAATTTTCTTATGGTGGGTGGGGATGATGCCTTCGCCTTCAGTGATGAGTTCTTCGTAGAGTTTTTCGCCGGGGCGGAGGCCGATGTATTTGATTGTGATTTCGGTGTCGGGCACACGGCCCGCAAGGCGGATAAGGTCGCGGGCCATTTTGTCGATTTTAATGGGTTCGCCCATTTTGAGGAGGAAGATTTCTCCACCCTTTCCCATGGCTCCGGCCTGGATGATGAGCCGGGTAGCTTCTTCGATCGACATGAAATAGCGGGTGATATTGGGATCGGTAATGGTAACCGGGCCGCCGAGCTCGATTTGACGTTTAAAGAGGGGGATGACTGAACCGGAGGAGCCTAGAACATTGCCGAAGCGCACCGCCTGAAAGATGGTGTTGTGGGTTTTTTGCGCGGGGGTGGCTCGGGTTAAGGTGCCGTCCCATTTTTCTTTGGTGCAGGCTAACATGATCATTTCTGAGAGGCGTTTGGATGCTCCCATGACATTGGTCGGGCGGACGGCTTTATCGGATGAGACCAGAACAAAGCGCTCGATATTGTGGATGATTGCGGCTTCAACCAGGCATTGGGAGCCTTTGATGTTATTAAAGATCGCTTCCCAGGGATTAAGTTCGATGAGGGGAACGTGTTTGTAGGCTGCGGCATGAAAAATGATTTCCGGTTTGTGGTGTGCAAAGATGGTGCTGATGAGGTTGAAATTTTGAATTTTACCAAGAATCGGGAGGCAGCTAGTGAAGTTAAGTTCGTGTTCAAGCTCCATTTGAATGGCGTAGAGATTTTCTTCCCCGGCGTCAAAGAGAAGGAGTTTGGCCGGCTGGTAGCGAATGATCTGGCGACATAGTTCTGATCCGATGGAACCGCCGGCACCTGTGATGAGAATAGTTTTGCCGGTTAAAAAATTACCAATTTCATCTTGATTGAGCTGGATCTCTTTGCGACCAAGAAGGTCTTTGTAGGAGATGTCGCGCATCGCTTTGATGGTGGCGCGGCCATCAATAAGTTCACCTAGTCCGGGCAGGACTTTATATTCGATGCGGGTTTGTCGGCAGATATCGTTAAGGCGCTTCATCTGCGTGCCGGTGAGGGCGGCGATAGCAATGAGGAGCTCTTCGGCATGAACCCGAATGCAGTGTTCATCGAGATCGTCAACCAGGCCGAGGACGGGGATGTTGTGGATCTTCAGGCCGATCTTTGCGGGGTTGTCATCGACGAGGCCGACAATCGTATAGGGGAGCACCGGGTTACTTTGGGTTTCACGGATAATCTGTTCAGCGGCATCACCCGCGCCGATGAGCAGGAGGCGTTTTTTCCCTTCATGGTGGCGGCTCGCAACCAGAGTGCGCGAGCCTGCGACCTTTTGGTAGAATAAACGGATGGCAACGCGGTGGCCGCTGATCAGAAGAAAAGTTAGAATTGCGTCCAAAAAGAAAATGGAGCGGGGGTAACCATTGAAGCGGTTGACAAAGAGGATACCGGCGACGATGATGAGAAATGAGATAGAGGTCGCTTTGATGATATTGAGCAGGTCATTTAGGCTGGTGTAGCGCCACATTCCACGATAGAGACCAAAAGCATAGAAAACCGGAATTTTGACGGCAATTAATAGAGGAAGTGTGGCCGTAAATGGGTAGTTGACAGTGGCGGTGTAGAATTCGCCCGGAAAACGGAGCAGGTAAGCGCAACTGTGAGCGGCAATAATAAGGGCTATATCCGTAGCCAGCAGAATCCAGAAGTTTTTTTTCCGAATACAGTAGTTGAAGATTTTTAGTTGGCTATGGAGTGAGTTATACATTCAAGCTTCATTATTAAAATAAGTATAGTTAAGTATTTGTTAAAATACAAATAACATACAGACACCACTTTTGCCAGAAAAATAAAAGGGGACGTTGTTGACTAACTAGAATAAACTTTCAAATAAATTTTCAAACAGCTAATTATTTTGGCAACTTTGCGCGAGCCATAATTTTACAGATTGCTGATGTTGATACACCCAAGCACCGCGCTACAGCAGTAGACGACCACCCATACTCCTGCATAAGTTTTGCTGTCATAATATGCCTTGCATTTGAAATTGTATGGCGGCGACTTCCAGATTGTATTTCTTGCAGGGCTATTGATTTTTCCATACAGATGCGCTTTATGAACTTTTCTCCGAGTTGTTGTCGTTCGTGTGGGTTAATAATCTCAGTTTCCATCACATTTTGCTGAAGAATTTGTTCAACAAAATCACCGCCCCCCAGTATGCGATCATCATAGGCTTCCGGCTGTTCGATAACTTCGGGCATATCTTGTTGTGAGCGGCGCAACCCGCCGCCAACTAACTCGGGTCGTTTTCCTTGGTTTAATCCATCGGTGATAAACAATTCATAATCATCTATTGCTTGCTTTTTTTTATTACCGAAGAAGAGCAATACCTCATTGCGATTCTGCCAACTCTTCTCTTTTGTATTCACCAAAGCTGCGTGACCGCACCAGGGGTAAGATTTTAACTCTTCAAAGCCATCAACTAATCCGGCTCTGATTGGGTTTAGATGAATGTAGCGCACAAGTTCTAAAAAATAACGCTCCTCATCACACACAATAGACTTATATCGATTTTGAAAGAGATGACCATGCCGGTTGTGGCGTAAATTAAACGTAACGGCGTGTCCCGTTAGTAGGCGTCGCATAAAACGTGATAAACCATAGTCGCTGCTACGAACCAAAAGGTGAGCATGGTTATCTAGCAGAGCCCAAGCGTAAACAGCAATGTTGCACTCTCCCGATAAGCGATCCAAGCGGGAAACAAAATTGAGCCGATCACAGTCATCTTTAACAATGTTACATTGTTCGATACCGCGAAACATAACATGGTGTAGTAATCCTGGGCTATCGAGTCTGGGTTGACGAGGCATGTAATTCTTCCTTATTGAGATGATATATACGCTGATATATCGGAATTACTCTAGTTTGTCAACAACGTCCCCTTTTCATTATGCTTGACAAGAATCTGATAAACTCGTACAAAAGTCGCTTGGGATTTTTGCTCTATATTTTTGACTGGTTCTATTTTGAGGTTTTGCTGATTATGATGACATATAGAGAGGAGTTGCTTAAGCTTTTGTACAGGCTCTCCTATGAGGAGCGGGCGGTAACTCTGACTTCGGGGAAAAAGAGTAATTACTATATTGATGGCAAACAGACAAGTTGTCATGCTCGGGGTGCTTTTTTGGTGGGGCATCTTTTTTATGAAAGGATCGCAGAAAAGGCCAGGGCCGCCGGGATCTCGATAAAAGGTGTCGGCGGTTTGACCATGGGGGCCGATCCTATCGTTGCGGCGGTCAGTGTTGTCAGTGCTTTTAAAGATGATCCTCTGCACGCTTTTTTGATTCGTAAAGAACCTAAAGGGCACGGTAAACAGCTCTGGATTGAGGGTGATAAAAATTTTAAGGCCGGTGATTCGGTTGCTATTGTTGAGGATGTTGTAACCAGCGGCGGCTCTTTGCTCAAGGCGGTTGTGAGGGCTCAAGCGCATGATTTGAAAGTCGTGCAGGCCTTGACGATGGTGGATCGGCTTGAAGGTGGGGCTCAATTGTTGCGTGAACACGGGATTGAGCTTGAGACCCTTTTTACGATTGAAGATTTAAAGGGGTGCAAGAAGTAGGAAGTAGCGCGGTCGGAGGTTGGTTATGGTCAGAGATCGGGTAGTAATTGTTGATGATGAAGTTGATATACGTAATATTCTTGAGCGGATTGTCAGGCATGAAAGCCTGATTCCCGATACTTACGCCGATGGTCAGGAGGCGTTAGAAGCCCTGCAGGAGAATCATGATGATGTCATATTAGTGATTACCGACATCAAGATGCCGCGTCTTAACGGGATTGAGTTTATGCGTATAGCGAGCCAGGATTTTCCTGACACACCATTTATTGTGACCTCGGGGCATGGTAGCAAAAAAGAGATTATTCAGGCTCTGAAACAAGGGGCTCTCGACTATTTTGAAAAACCTTTCGGGGTCAAAGAGGTTAGTTCTTCGATCCGTAAAGTAAGGCTTTTAGCCGATGCTGAAAACAAGACGGTTCAGGTCTACCGGAGTCTGGTCAAGAAAACGCTGGTTTTTGAAATCGAGAACGATATTGAATTAGTTCAGCCCTTAGTCGGCGGCCTGGCCGACGAGATAAAGCTCTCTTGCCGTATTCCCCGCAGCCACCTACCGGGTATGCGTATGGGGTTGCATGAGCTTATTATTAACGCGATTGAACATGGCAATCTAGAGCTGGATTCTGAATTTAAACAGCGTAATGATTACCTCGATTTTCTCAAGCGGCGTTCTCTTGAGACGCGGTTTAGCCAGCGCCGGGTGACCATTGAGGTGACCATTGAGGCTGACTCCTTTACCTGTGTGATTCGGGATCAAGGGCCGGGTTTTGATTGGCACAGCCTGCCCGATCCGGGGGATTCTGAGAACCTTTTTAAACCGCATGGTCGCGGCATTATTATGGCCGGTAATTTTTTTGATGAATTTTCTTTTAACGAGAGCGGCAATCAAGTTACCGTGCGTAAATTTTTCAAAAAAAACGGAAATGATTAGTATAATTACAAATCAGGACATCAACACATGAGTAAAAAATACAAATATCTGGTGCTTTTAGGTGATGGTATGGCCGATGAACCTCTGGCGGAACTTGATGGTAAAACTCCGCTGATGGCGGCTTCAACCCCGCATCTTGACGAGCTTGCGAAAAAGTCTGAGTTGGGGACGGCGGTGACTGTGCCCGAAGGTTTTCCGGCGGGCAGCGATGTTGCCAACCTTTCGGTCTTTGGTTATAGTCCTAAAGAGTATTACACCGGCAGAGCCCCTCTGGAAGCCGCCAACATGGGGATTGAGTTGGGCCCGGACGACGTTGCCTTTCGTTGCAATCTGGTTAATATCCTGCACCATCAGGCCCGTGGTTTCATGCACGATTTTAGTGCCGGGCACATTCCGACAGATGAGGCGCATGAGATTATTGCCGCCTTGAATCGAGATTTGCGAACCGACGAGCTGGAGTTTTTCCCCGGCATCAGTTATCGCCACCTGATGGTTATCAGGGATTGTCCTGAGGAGCTTGAGAAGCTGGCTCTGATGCCGCCGCATGATATTATCGGCCAGGAGATAGTTGATCATTTGCCGGGAGGTTTTGGTTCACCGTTGCTCCAATTGATTACTTCATCACAGATGATTATCCACCAAATGAGCAAATTTCGTGAACGTCTTGATCGAGGAGAAGTTACAGCTAATTCGATCTGGCTCTGGGGCCAGGGTAAACGTCCTCGGCTTGATCCTTTCAGTAAACTTTATGGCATCTCGGGAGCCGTGATCTCAGCGGTTGATCTGATTAAAGGGATTGGCGTTTTGGCCGGTATGAAAGTGATTGATGTGCCGGGGGCTACCGGTTATGTTGATACCAATTATGAGAACAAGGCGGCTTATGCGATCGATGCTCTTAAAGAGAGCGATTTTCTCTATCTTCATGTTGAAGCCCCGGATGAGGCCTCGCACGAGGGCAGTTTAGAGAAAAAACTTCAGGCGATTACTGATCTGGACAGCCGTCTCTTAGGCCCGATTTTACAGGGTATGGATGAGAATTTTCCCGCTTACCGGATTCTCGTGATGCCCGATCATCCAACCCCGATCCGTTTAAAAACCCATACCTCGGAGCCGGTTCCGTTTATGCTCTATGATAACCTTAAAACCGTTGCCGGCAGTGCGGATGGCTATAACGAAAAAACGGCGACCGCTGCCGACAACCATTTTGCAGAAGGCTGGCGTTTACAGAAACATTTTATAAATAAAAAGGAAATAAACTCTTGAAACCAAAGTATATTTTTGTTACCGGCGGGGTTATCTCCTCGCTCGGCAAAGGCTTGGCCGCAGCCTCTCTGGGAGCCTTGCTTGAGGCTCGCGGGCTGACTGTCGGGATGCAGAAGCTTGATCCCTATCTTAATGTCGATCCCGGCACCATGAGCCCCTTTCAGCACGGTGAGGTTTTTGTAACCGACGATGGTGCTGAAACCGATCTTGATTTAGGCCATTACGAGCGTTTTACGCATACCAAACTGAGTCGTCATAGCAACTATACGTCGGGCAAGATCTACGACCAGGTTATCTCGAAAGAGCGGCGCGGAGATTATCTTGGCGGTACGGTTCAGGTGATTCCCCATATTACCAATGAGATCAAAAGCTGCATTCGTCAGTGGGCTGACAATATCGATGTCGCCATTGTCGAGATCGGCGGCACTGTCGGTGATATCGAGAGTCAGCCTTTTCTTGAGGCGATTCGCCAGTTTCGTAACGATGTCGGGCCCCAGAATGTTCTCTATATTCATCTGACTCTGGTACCTTATATCAAGACTGCGGGCGAGCTCAAAAGTAAACCGACCCAGCACAGCGTCAAGGAGCTGCGTCAGATCGGGATTCAGCCCGATATCATCTTGTGCCGGGCTGATCGTGAACTGCCCCAGGATATCAAGGATAAAATTTCTCTCTTTTGTAACATCAGCGGCGATGCCGTGTTTACGGCTCGAGATGTCGACAGCATTTATGAGTGTCCGCTGGCTCTGCACGAAGAGGGGGTCGATGAAAAAGTTGTCTCTTTGCTCAATATATGGACCGGAGCCCCGCGCCTTGAACTATGGCGCGAGATCGTGCGTAAAATTAACGAGCCGTCCGGCGAGGTGACGATTGGTATCGTCGGCAAATATATTGCCCTGACCGAGTCCTATAAAAGCTTGAACGAGGCATTGACTCACGGCGGAATTGCCAATGATGTCAAGGTTAACCTCGACTATATCGATGCCGAAGAGATCGATGGCCTAAGCGATGAGGCGATGCTTAAGCGCTTCAAACATATCGACGGTTTCCTCATCCCCGGTGGTTTTGGCACGCGCGGGGTTGAAGGTAAAATCAGCGCCGCCGGTTTTGCCCGCCGCCATAAAATTCCGCTTTTCGGTATCTGTCTCGGCATGCAGCTGATGGTGGTTGAATTTGCCCGTAATGAGGCCGGATTAAAAGATGCCAACAGCGCCGAGTTTGACGCTGATACCAAAGAGCCGGTTTTCTATCTGCTTAAACAGTGGACCAGCCCGGACGGCAGCCAGACCTTTACTCAAGATGAGAACAGTAACAAAGGCGGCACCATGCGTCTCGGGGCTCACCCCTGTCGCTTGAGTGAAGGCTCTTTTGCCTGGCAAGCTTACAATCATAAGGGCGATATCGCGGAGCGCCATCGTCATCGCTATGAATTTAACAATCAGTTTCGCGCAGTCCTCGAAGAGAAAGGCCTTAATGTAACCGGTACCCATCTCCATCATGATCTGGTTGAAATTATTGAAATCAAGGATCATCCCTGGTATCTGGGCTGCCAGTTTCATCCCGAGTTCACCTCAAAACCGATGCGTCCCCACCCCCTGTTTGTCGCTTTTATTAAGGCGGCATTGAAAAAAAGTAAGTCCTCATGATTGATGGCGTTGTAAAAAGTTCCGATATCCTGCGTTGTTGTGGTTCTCCAGACACTCGACATACTACATGTATGGTCTCGCGCCTGGAGAACCACAACATCTTGTCTATCGAAATTTTAACTTAGCCATCCCGATACTTTTTGCGAGTTCAACATGATTACCGTACAAATAAACGATCACATTACTATTGGCGGGCCTGAAGCGGGCCTAGTTCTGATTGCCGGCCCCTGTGTTTTGGAGAGTCGGGACGGGGCTTTTAAAATTGCTGAAAAGACGGCCGAGATGTGCCAGCGGTTGGCTCTGCCCTATATTTTTAAAGCCTCTTTTGATAAAGCCAATCGCAGCAGTATTGAAGCCTATCGCGGCCCCGGGCTGGAAAAAGGGCTGGAAATATTGGCTGCGGTTAAAGAGCAGTTCGAGCTTCCGGTAACCACCGATATTCACACGGTCGAACAGGTCGAAGCTGCGGCGGCAGTTGTTGATATTATCCAGATTCCCGCTTTTTTATGTCGTCAGACCGATCTTCTGCTGGCCGCCGGCCGCAGTGATCGAGTTGTTAATATCAAAAAGGGGCAGTTTATGGCTCCTGGAGATATGCGTCAAGCAGTCAATAAGGTGGCCTCGACCGGGAATCGCAGGATTCTTTTGACGGAACGGGGAACGACGTTTGGCTATAACAATCTGGTTGTCGATTTTCGTTCTCTGCCTTTGCTTGCGGCTTGCGGATGTCCGGTGGTTTTTGATGCAACTCACTCGGTGCAGTTACCTTCAGCTCAGGGTGAGTCGTCGGGCGGCGACCGAGCCATGATTCCGGTGCTTGCCGCCGCCGCCGTCGCGGCCGGGGCCGATGCTCTTTTTATGGAAGTTCATCCCGAGCCCGATAAAGCTTTGTGTGATGGGGCCAATTCCTTGCCTTTGGCGGAGTTGGAAACTTTACTCAAACGTTTGCTGGCTTTGAGTAAGGTTTAAAAACTATTTTAACTTAAAAAGAGCAACTTTGTCCATCGCTTCGCTCCCCCTTAACGGGGTCAAAGCTTTCATGGCTGCTGGCGCATCCACAAAAGCAATGACCCCAGCCGAGAAGGTGCGGATAAAAACCGCGAAAAAAACTTCACTCTGCCGTAGGTCGGGGACTGGGTTTGACGGCGATATCGGCAATCAACAACCTTCGGAGAAGTTTAACTATAAAGCAAAAGGGGTATCCGCAGCCTGTCCCCTGTACATGAGGGCGAAGCAAACTTCGCCGCTACCCACTGACTATTGATAATACTATGCTGAATTTTAAACAGATAATTGCTGAAGGACAACGTACAGTTGCGGTCGAGGCGGCCGCATTAGAAGATCTTGGTCAACGGCTTGGCGATGACTTTGCCCGGGCGGTTGAGATGCTTGCGGCTTGTCAAGGTAAGGTGGTGGTTACCGGGGTCGGTAAGTCGGGCATTATCTGTCGTAAAATTGCTGCTACACTGGCCAGTACCGGAACCCCGGCTCTTTTTCTTCATCCGACCGAAGGCTTACACGGTGATCTTGGTGTTTTGTCGGACTCCGATCTGGTTATTGCGATCTCTTACAGCGGAACCACCGAAGAGTTGATAAAAATTATTCCGACTTTAAAACGTCAGGGCCTGCCGCTAATTGCCATAACCGGCAGCCGGGCCACGGAACTCGCCAAAAGCAGTGATCTGGTACTTGATATTTCAATCAATCGTGAAGCTTGCCCTTTAGGTTTAGCCCCAACTGCGAGCACGACGGTGACTCTTGCTTTAGGAGACGCTCTGGCGTCGGCTCTTCTCGCACTTAAAGGTTTCAGCGCTGATGATTTTGCTTTGCGCCACCCCGGCGGTGCTTTGGGCCGCCGGTTGTTGTTGCGGGTTGTTGATATTATGCACAGCGGTGATCAAATTCCATTAGTTGCCAGTTCTGTTTCGCTCAAAGAGGCTCTCTTTGAGATGACCGGAAAAGGATTGGGGGTGACCGGGATTAAGGATGATCAGGGCCATTTAGTCGGTATCTTGACCGATGGTGATCTGCGGAGGCTTCTTTCTGAATATAAAAATCCTTTCGATCTGCCGGTAGCTGAGGTGATGACCTCTAATCCGAAATTTATTTTAGCCAATGAGCTGGCGGCAACCGCCTTAAAAAAAATGGAGGATGCCAGAATCACCTCCCTCTTTGTTATGGCGGAAGGTGAGTCGCCGGATAATGGAATAAGACCGGTCGGAATTATCCATCTGCATGATTTGTTGCGGGCCGGAGTGGTTTGAATATGGATATTAAAGAAAAAATTTTGCCGATTAAGGCTTTGATTATGGATGTCGACGGGGTGCTTACCGACGGCCGTATTATCATTGATAGTAACGGGGTTGAGAGTAAGCAGTTTGATGTTCGTGATGGTCATGGTCTGAAAATGCTGGCTCGCAGCGGCGTGAGTTTGGCTCTTTTGACCGGTCGTCGCTCCCCGGTGGTCGGCTACCGGGCGGCGGAACTTGGTATTGATATTGTTTTCCAGCGCTGCCATGATAAATTGAAAGCTTTTAGGCAAATTTGCCGGCGTCTTGGCTTAAACGATCATGAAATTGCCTATATCGGTGACGATGTCGTCGATATTTCGGTACTGCTTAAGGTCGGTTTTGCGGCAACGGTCGCGGATGCTGATCCCGAACTTGTCGCGGTTGTCGATTGGCAATCATCGCGTCCCGGCGGCCGCGGCGCGGTGCGTGAACTTTGTCAATTAATTATGCAAACCCAGGGAACCTGGGATAAAGCTATGGCCAGGTATTTGGTATAAATTGAAAAAAAAAGTCCTTATTATCCTTTTTATTCTAATTATTCTTGGTGGTGGCGGGATCTACTATTTGGTTCAGCAGGTGTTGCATGATCCTTCACGTCTGCCGATCGACCTGCCTAAAATTGCCAAGCATCTTGAGTTTGAGCTTGAGGATGTTCGTTATGGGCATACCCGTGCCGGCGTCAAAAAATGGGAACTGAGTACCCAGAAAGCCAAGCGGATCAAAGGCCGGGACGAGATCCTTTTAGAGGGAGTCAAAGCGCGCATCTATGCTGACGGTAAACTTGATAGTGATACGCAGATCGAGGCGAATACCGGTTCCTATGTGATTGAGAGTGGCGATATAGAGCTCGAAGGCCAGGTCAAAATTACCAATCGCCAATTTCAGATTACGACTGAACGCCTGAGCTATCAGGAATCTTTAGAGGAGATTACAGCTCCTGAAAGCCTGCTTGTCAAGAGTGAAAAGCTGACCATAACAGCGGCGCGGGCAACCATCGATTTGCCGCGTCAGCAACTCCACTTCAGGGGTAAGGTTAAAACTCGTATTTTGCTTTCCGGAGATGCGGGCAAAGCTAAATTGAAAGTTAAACCACCGGTTAAGATTAAAAAGAGATAGTGTTGATTAATGACTTACAGTCGAAAAGCTGTCATCAAAAAATAAACATAATTTCCAACTATCTCGATGTGCCGGATGCCCCAAGGGCACTTCCTCTCTTCGTTCGGGCGCAACCTCCAGGCCGGGCGCTAGCCCGTAGCCGGGTTGAGCTCTGTCCCCGGTTACTGAGGGCGAAGCAAAATAACCAACCACCATCTGTAATTTAATAGGGCGGTTCGATGTTGAAAAATAGAGATAGAGATAAAAAATATTTACAAATAGTTATCTCCCTCTGTCTGAGTTTGATTTTTTTAGGCTCAGCTCAAATTGGAGTCAGTGTCGCCGCACAAGGTTCAGAAAAGCCGGTTTTTTTTGGCAAAAGTAAAGACCCGGTCGATATCACCTCGGACAAACTAGACTTTGATCAGAAAAAAAATATTGCCACTTTTACCGGCAGCGTTATTGCCCGTCAAGCCGAAACCTCGCTTGAGGCCGAGACCTTGAAAGTATTTTTTGCCGAGTCCGACCAGAGTCTGCGGGAGATTATTGCTACCGGCAAAAAAGTGGTTATAAAATTGCAGGGCAAGAAAGCTCTCTGTAAAAAAATGCACTACTACGCCGGTGAGCGCAAGATTGTTCTAACCGGCAATCCCTCCCTTGATGACGGTAAAAATGTTATCAGTGGCGAGGAGATCACTTTTTTTCTTGATGAAGAGCGCAGCGTGGTTAAAAGTGGTCAGCAGAAACGGGTGAGGACGACGATTTTCCCCGGTCAGCGTGGTGGTCTGGGGTTGAAATGAGTAGTCGTCTGGTGGTTAGTGAGGTTGTCAAAAGTTATCAGGGGCGGCGCGTTGTTGATCAGGTTTCAATCGCCTTAGAGTCTGGAACTGTAGTTGGTCTTCTGGGTCCCAATGGTGCCGGTAAAACCACGACTTTCTATATGGTGGTGGGCTTGATTAAACCTGAGTCCGGGAGCTTGCTGCTTGATGATCATGATCTTACCGGTCTGACTCTGCCGCAGCGCGCGCGTATGGGAATCAGCTATCTGCCGCAGGAAGCTTCAGTTTTTCGTAAACTTTCGGTGGCTGATAATCTGCTGGCCATAATCCAGACCTTGGGGTTTAGTCGAGACGAAGAGAAAAGTCGACTTAACACCATGTTGCAACGTTTTGGGCTGGAAAAAATCAGGGATAACCTGGCCTACACAGTCTCCGGTGGTGAACGGCGTCGGGTTGAGATCGCCCGGGCTCTGGTTTTGGAGCCTAAATTTATTCTGCTCGACGAACCTTTTGCCGGGATTGATCCTCTTGCGGTCAATGATATTCAGCAAATCATTACTGAACTCAAAACTCAGGGTATCGGGGTTCTGATTTCCGATCACAACGTTCGCGAAACCCTTGGCATTTGTGATTATGCCTATATCATGGATCAAGGTGTCATTCTTGAGGAGGGTGACCCACAAACCGTTGTCGCCAGCCCTAAGGCCCGTAAAATTTATCTCGGCGAAGACTTTCGCATGTAGTAAAAAAAACAGGTTTCCCTCCCTATTTTTGATTTTCCCCTTGTATTTCCTTTTCCTCTTTACTATACTTGTAGGTATGATACTTGCTAATTGCTGATTTTTTTATGCTTATTAATGTTTGATAGCAATTCACCTACATGTCAATATCCTTAAGTCAGAATATTCGTCTTATCCAGACCCAGCAACTGGCGTTAACGCCACAGTTGCAGCAGGCGATCAAGCTTTTACAGCTTAATCAGGTTGAACTTCTGGAGATGGTCAACCAGGAGATGGTGACTAATCCGGTTCTCGAAGAGGCTGTGGATAAGGGACTTGAAGAACTTGAACACACCGAGCGCCAGCAGGTTGACAGTGATGAACGTGCCCTCAGGGATGGAATGGACTCCGAAAATCGCCCTGAAACCCGCGAGGCCCTTAAAGAGGTCGACTGGCAGCCCTATTTTGAGCAGCGCGGCATCAGTGGCAGCGCTCGTTCAGGGTTTGACAGTGACGAACGGCCCTCCTGGGATTATAATCTGACTAAACCGGCAACCCTGATCGATCACCTTCTCTGGCAGCTCCAGCTTACCCCCCTGTTTAGTGAGAGAGAGTTGGATATTGGCGAGGCTATAATCTATAGCATCGATGAGGATGGTTATCTCGAAACCACAATCGACGAGCTTAGTGCCCGGCTCGGTTGTGAGCCCGAGGAGACTGAAAGTGTCTTGGCTCGGATTCAACAGCTTGACCCGGTCGGGGTGGCGGCTCGTTCCCTTGAGGAGTGTTTGCTTTGTCAGATGGTTCACTTAGGGATTGATAGTGAGCTTAACCGCAAAATTGTTGAAGAGCATTTAAGCCAGCTTAAAACTAAAAATTATCGTAAGATTGCCCGGCAAATCCAGGTTGATGAAGAGAAGGTTCGGACTGCAGTTAAGCTGATAATGACGCTCGACCCCAAGCCCGGGGCTCGTTACCAGCCCGATTCGACCCGTGCCGTGGTACCCGAAGTTTTTGTTTATAAGAGCGATGGGCGTTTTGTTGTTTCTCTGAATGAAGATCGCTTGCCCCGGCTTGCGGTTAACAGCTACTATCAGGAGATTGCCAGCCAAAGGCGCGAACCCAACAATTTGACCCGTAACTATCTGACCGAAAAAATCCGGGCCGCGCAATGGTTAATTAAAAGCATTGAACAGCGGCAGAAAACAATATATAAGGTTATGGTAAGCATTGTTAAGTTCCAGAGTGATTTTTTTGCCCGGGGAGTTCATTATCTCAAGCCTTTAGTGTTGCGCGATGTTGCCGATGACATCGAAATGCATGAATCGACGGTCAGCCGGGTAACCCAAGGTAAATATGTCCAAACCCCGCACGGGGTCTTTGAGCTCAAATACTTTTTTAACAGCAGTATTAATCAGGGAACCGGCGATATCGCTTCCGCCAGCGTCAAACAGAAAATTGCCGAGTATATAAATCGGGAAAACCCGACTGAGCCTTTAAGTGACGATGCCATCGTCAAATTATTGGCAAAAGATCATGAAATCAAGATCGCCCGGCGTACGGTGGCCAAATATCGAAATCAACTCGGTATTCTGGCTTCCAGCCAGCGTAAAAAAATATTGTAATCAGTGCCTGACAGCCGAAACGATGTCATAAAAAAACAAGAAAAATTCCCAATTATCTCGGTGTGGGGACGGACCTCCAGGCAGGGCTTTAGCCCGAGCCGATCTGAGCTCTGTCCCCCTAGAAGGGGGCGAAGCGATCTTCACTCTAACTTCAGCTGCTTAATTGGGTTGCGGGAAAGGCCCGTATTATGATAACCTTTTAACCTGAAGGAGGATACTATGCAGATAAACGTTGTCTTTCGCCACATGGATCAATCGGATGCGATTAAAGAGTATGCGTTGGAAAAGCTCTCCAAGATCAAGAAATATCTAGATGGCCCATTGGATGTCAACGTTGTCCTGTCCGTCGAAAAGATTCGCCAGATTGCTGAAGTGACGTTTAATATCAATGGCTTCATGGTTAAGGGTAAAGAGGAAGCCGGCGATATGTTTGCTGCTATCGATCTGGTTTCCAGTAAAATCAGCCGCCAGGTAAAACGTTACAAGAGTCGTCTGCGCCAGAGAAAAGGTGCGCCCGGGATTGATGAAAGTCTGCTGACCAGTGTTGCAGTTGATATTTTGAGTGTTGATCATGATCAAGAAGATTCGATGCCAAAATTGATTAAGAAGAGCAACTTTGCGGTTAAGCCGATGAGTCCCGATGAAGCAATTATGCAGCTTAACCTTATGGATAATAATTTCCATGTTTTTCGTGACGAATCAACTGATCGCATCAATGTTGTCTATCGTCGTGATGATGGGAATTACGGGCTTATCGAACCTCAATAGAAAACTATGAAAATTACTGATTATCTAACCTCTGAACTGGTTATCGCCGAGCTTACTGAGACCGGCAAAGAAGAGGCCCTTAAGCGTCTGGCTACCGGCGTGAGTGGGGCTTTTTCTGAACTTTCACAAGAGAAAATTCTTACCGTTTTGCGTGACCGGGAAGCTTTGGGCAGCACTGGAATCGGGAACGGGATCGCGATTCCGCACGGCAAGATGGCTGAACTCGAAAAGATTATAGTTCTTTTTGCGCGGAGCCGGGAAGGAGTTGAATTTGCTTCGGTTGACGGTCAACCGGCCCATCTTTTTTTTCTTCTTCTGGCTCCGGAGAACTCGGCTGGAACCCACTTGAAAATTTTGGCTCAGATCTCGCGCATGTTGAAAAATCGTGAATTTTGTGATAAATTACTTAATGCTTCTGATGCCCTAAGCATTTTTACCATGATTAAGCAGGAAGATGAACGCTCCTGATAGTGATGACAGCCTGAAAGTTACCGTTGCTGACTTGTTGGGGGATGAGGCGTGGGGTTTGCGTCTCATCCTGCTGACGCCGGAGGTCTCTTTAGACCGCAAAATAATAAATTACCGGATTCAAAAGCATGGTTTGGTCTTTGCCGGGTTCACTCAATTTTTTGAGCCGGAACGAATTCAGCTTATGGGTACGGCTGAGGTTGCCTATCTTGAGACTTTGAGTGCTCCGCGCCGACTTGAAGTGATTGAGCAGCTATGCGCATTACGGCCCATCTGCCTGGTTGCATCCCGGGCTTGTCCGCCGCCGGTAGAGCTTTTGCAAAAGTGTCGGGAGTTTGAGATCCCGCTACTGCAAAGCACCCTTTCGGTGGCCGCTTTTTTTGATGCAATCAATCGCTATTTTGAAAACTTTATTAATCCCGAAACTACCATTCACGGGGTTTTGCTCGATATTCATAGTACCGGGGTTTTGCTGGTTGGTAAGAGTGGGATTGGTAAAAGCGAAGTTGCGCTTGATCTTATTCAGCGTGGACATCGTCTGATTGCTGATGATGTTGTGATAATGCGTTTTCGACCACCGGGAAGTATTGTCGGCGAGGCCAATGCAATCTTGAAATTTCATATGGAGATTCGCGGCCTGGGCATTATTAATATTGAGGATATCTTCGGCGTTACCGCAGTGCGTGAGAGTCAGCGGGTAGATATGGTGATTGAACTGGTTGCCTGGAAAGAGTATGACGGCAGTAAACGATTGAATTTAGATCAAGACTCCTTCCCGGTTCTCGGGGTTAATATTCCGAAAGCAACCATCCCGGTCAGCCCCGGCCGCAACCTGGTCACGATTGTCGAAGTTGCAGAACATACTTATCGCTTGCGGAAGCAGGGCAAGCGAACCGGATTGGCTTTACTTGATGATCTGAGCAACCGTCTGAACCCTGATAATTGAAGAATTTAAACCTATGGAGCCTAAAGATAATAAAGGTCAAACATCAATAGTGATTGTTACCGGGCTCTCCGGGGCCGGAAAAACCAGCGCCTTGAATGTTCTGGAAGATATCGGCTATTTTTGTATCGATAACCTTCCGGTCGCCTTTTTGCCGAAATTTCTCGAACTTTCCGGGAATTTTTCGCCGACGATCAAGGGGATTGCCCTGGTTATGGATCTTAGGGAGGAGCATTTCCTAAAGAGCTTTCCCGGTCTCTATCGCAAGATAAAAAAAGCCTCGATTGCCCTGGAACTTATCTTTCTCGAAGCTGATGATAAAAGTCTGGTCAAACGTTACAGTGAAACCCGGCGCAAGCATCCGGTTTCGGTTGAAGGTTCGGTTCTCCATGCGGTGGCCCGGGAGCGGGATCTTTTGCAGGAAATTCGCTCTTTGGCCAGCTACCGGGTTGATACGAGCAATTTTACGATCCATCAATTTAAGGAGTATATTCGCAAGCTTGTCACGGCCGACGAGCATGTGGCCAAGCTCAATATTTCACTGCTCTCTTTTGGTTTTCGTAACGGCCTGCCGCTTGAGGCCGATATTGTTATGGATGTGCGTTTTTTGCCAAACCCCTATTTTATTGAGTCTTTGCGGAATCAGAGCGGACTTGATCAAGGGGTCAGGGAGTATGTTCTTGGCCATTCCGTCAGCCGCTCTTTTATGGAGCGTTTTCTCGCCTTGCTGAAGATGTTGATTCCCGAATATTTAAAGGAGGGCAAGAGCTACTTGACCGTAGCCATCGGTTGTACCGGCGGCCGCCACCGCTCAGTAGCGATTGTCAGCGTTCTCGGCCAAGCTTTAAAAGATGAGGGCTACGAATTAGCTCTCGTTCATCGTGATCTTGTCAAATAATTTTGAGGCAAAGAAAAATGTTCAGATGCGAGGCATGCGAGACCTGAGGAATGAGGCGTACGAATAGTACGCCGCAGTGACGAAGGTTGAAGCATAACGAAGTAGCTGGACATTTTTCAAAGCCGTCTAGAGTGACGAAATGATTGCTGCGATAGTAGTAACCCACCATACATTGGCCGAGCATCTGATTGCGACGTC
The DNA here is from genome assembly GCA_021163445.1 of Candidatus Tharpella aukensis. Taxonomy (GTDB): domain Bacteria; phylum Desulfobacterota; class Anaeroferrophillalia; order Anaeroferrophillales; family Tharpellaceae; genus Tharpella; species Tharpella aukensis. The sequence goes on along the minus strand of JAGGWR010000130.1, from coordinate 5,215 downwards.
TGAATTCATCGTTGGACCCAACGAAAATCTGGTTGGTGTCGGTATTTTACAAAATGATGATATTGAGGCCGTGCGTAAACGTCTGGTTGAGATGATAAAAAAATTTCATAAAAATGGAAAAAAAGTTATTATCCTGACTGATATGTTCGGCGGTACTCCCTCCAATATCAGCCTTGCTCTCTATGAACCTGGTGAGGTTGAAATTGTCTCTGGTGTAAACTTGCCGATTCTTTTGAAACTTGCCAGCGGCCTCAATGGTGATGAAGAGAAGGGGTTAAAAGAGATTGCTACGGAAATCACAGAATATGGGCGTAAGAATATATTTACAGCGGCCGAGTTTTTGGATCTATGACAACCGTACTTTTTCGCGTAGATGACCGTTTGATTCACGGACAGATTGTTGCCGCTTGGGTTCCCTATACCCGGGCGACTCGTATCGTTGTGGCTGATAACCAGCTTCCCGGCAACCTCCTGCAATCTAAAATCTTGCGTATGGCGGTTCCCCCAAAACTGCGGGTTGAAATTCTCTCCGTTCGTCAGGCCGTTACTTTTATGGGGCAGCAACGTTCCGGCCCTGGACTTTTAACGATAATGCTTTTTGCCGGTCTTGAGGCGGTAGTTCAGGCAATTGATGAGGGCCTTTGTTTGACCGAATTGAATCTTGGTAATATTCATAATGCCGTGGGAAAATTGCAGATTGCTGATTCGATCTCTCTTAGTCGAAGTGAAATAGCCTGTTTACGTACTTTACAAAAGCATGATTTGAAGATTACCGTTCAGCCGGTGCCGACCTCCCCGGCAATCGATGTTTTTACCCTTTTGCAGCGTAAAGGTTGGTAAAAGTTGTGTGGCTTGATTTAATTCCATTTGTCTGGCTGACGGCCAAAATTTCACTCCTTGGAGCCGTTTTGGCGCTTGATCGAACGGCGCTTTTTCAAGGGATGCTTTCAAGGCCGTTGATCGCCGCCACTTTTGCCGGAGCTCTGGCTGGTAATTGGGAAATTGGCCTGTTGCTCGGAGCTTCTTTAGAGCTCTATTTTTTATGTGAAATGCCGGTTGGCAGCAACATCCCGACCGATGATACTCTGCTCGCTTTGGCGGCTGGTGGTTGCGCCGCAGCCCTGAGCGGGCTTCCGGCAAATGTGAATTTGGATGATAAAAGCCTGGCCCTGATGGTTTTGTTGACAATTCTTCCCTGGGCCGCGTTTACCCGTAAATTAGATGGTTGGGTTAGAGACAGAAATGCCTGGCTTATCGACGAGATGGAGACCCGTCTTCTGGCTGGAGAAAATAGTTCGGCCATTAATTTTCATCTTTATGGTGTGTTGAATTTTTATGGTGCCGCCGCTGGAGCTCTGGCTTTGATAATGATCAGCTCACTATTGCTGGTGCCGTTATTGCTGCTCCTGTTGCCGGTATGGGCCTGGCCTTTGACTGATCGCCTGTTGCTGGTTTTTCCGGCTGTAGGTATTGCCGGTCTGCTCTGCAAGATGAATCAAAAACGTCAGTTGGCCGTTTTTGTCGGCATTTCGATGCTTTTGTTGGTTTTTTAAGTAAAGATTCGGCTTTATTTTGTAAAGCCATCAAGGCACAAAGGCAGCAGGCACAAAGGCACAAAGTAAAAAACGAGACATTAGAGTAAATATGGAAATAGTGTGATTTTTAACCAATCTGCTTGTGTTTATAAAAAACTCTGTGCCTTTGTGCCTTGGGTTGCGGGTGAAGCCCGCATTAGTTTATGAAATTACAACTTGAACAGCGAATTTTTCTGCGCAGTCTCTGCTGGCAGGCGTCATGGAACTTTGCTCGTATGCAGTGTTTGGGGTTGGCTTACGCCATCTATCCGCTGCTCGAAAAGCTCTATGCTAAAAATCCTGAACATCTGGCTCAACGCAGCCGCCGTTACCTGGTCTGTTTTAACACCAACCCCTACTTTGCCGCCGCCATTCTTGGTTTTTTGGTGCACATGGAGAGTCAGGGCGAGGAGATGGGTGATCAGGGTCTGGCTTTGAGTGGGAGTCTGGCCGGACTCTATGGGGCGGTGGGTGACGCTTTCTTCTGGAACGGGCTCAAGCCGATGGTCTCGGCTTTGGCCGTAATGCTGTTTTTTTTAAAGCCGAGTCTCTGGGTTCTGATTTTTCTGTTTACTGCCTATAATTTTATTCACCTCGGGTTGCGTTATACAATTTATGTGCACGGTTTGCATCGTGGTATCGGGGTGATTGAAACAATTAATCACTGGCGTTTGCCTCTGGTCAGGAATATTATGGAGTTTGTGACCACTGTTTCCCTGGCGGTTACAGCTTTCTTAATGGTTGATTTTTTTGCCTTAAGCGGGACGACTGCAGCGGCCCACGCGACTCATTTGTTTTTATTTCTGGCTCTGATCGGCTGGTTTGGCTGGCAACGTAAAAAGCGTGACGGCGGTCAGCCGCGATTATGGGAAGTTCTCCCGGCTGGAGGCTTGGTTGTGTTGCTTTGCCTGCTTTTTAAATAGTGCACGACCGAAAACCGCCAATTTCCCTGATTGCGGCGTTAGGCTCAAATTTTAATCCTCGGAATACTTAATGTATACTGCGCCCGAAGGAAGTGCCCTTGGGGTATGGGTTAAAATATTCACCTGCCTTGCACTCAAGAAAATTGTCAGGTTTTCGGTCAGGCACTAAATTAAGGATAAAAATGCTAAAAAAAGAATTTACGATAGTTAACAAACTTGGTCTTCATGCACGGGCGGCGGCGGCGCTGGTTCAGCTGGCTGGCACATTCTCTGCGGAAATTATGATTACTAAAGAGAAACTTTCGATTAATGCTAAAAGTATCATGGGGGTTTTGATGCTGGCGGCAGCCCAGAACAGCTCCATTATTGTTGAAATTGTCGGTGAAGATGAAGAAGTAGCTCTAGTGGCTCTGGGTAACCTGATTGAAGACGGTTTTGGTGAATTGGATGGTGAATGATTATGGCTGATAATAACACGCAAACGCTAAGCTGTGTAGTTAGTGGGATCGGGGCTTCTCCAGGGATCGCGATTGGCCGCGCCTTTCTTCTAGATCGCGGAAAACTAAAACCTCGGGGCGAAAAGATCTCCAGTGATCAGGTCGCATTTGAAACTGAGCGCTTTCTTGAGGCGGTTACCGACGCCCGGCTGGAGCTGGAAGATATTAAGGCGAAAACTTTAAAGTCTAAGGGCAACGAAGTTTCCGAGCAGCACAACTACATCTTTGATGTTCATCTGCTGATGATGAAGGACAAGATGTTAATTGATGACACGTTGCTTCTGATCAAGGAGAAGAAGATCAATGCGGAGTGGGCTTTAAATCTTAACTGTGAAAAAATAGTTAACTTTTTTAAACAGATGCAGGATTCCTACCTGCGTGAGCGGCAAAGTGATGTGGCCCATGTCAGTGAGCGGATTCTGCGCCATTTGACCAAGAGTGATTATGACAGTATTGATAAAATCAGCCGTGGAGTAATAGTTGTAGCCCATGATCTTTCACCGGCCGACACTTTGCAGCTCAATCCGCAAAAAGTGAATGCTTTTGTTATCGATCTTGGTGGTCGGACTTCGCATACGGCGATTGTTGCCCGTTCACTCGAGATTCCGGCTGTTGTCGGCACCGAATATGCGACCGAAAAGATAAATGGCGGAGACCGCCTGGTGGTTGACGGAATTGAAGGGAAAATTATTGTCAATCCCGGTCGCGAGCAATTAGCGGCCTATCAAGAGAAGAAGAAGCAGTACAACTCATTTCAGGCTCATTTAATTTTAAATCGGGATCTGCCGGCGGAGACCACCGATGGTTTTCGTGTTGCCCTGGCCGGTAACATTGAAACCCCGGAAGAGACCGAGTCGGTTATTTCGCATGGGGCTTCCAATGTTGGTCTCTATCGAACCGAATTTCTCTATCTCAACCGTCAGACCCTGCCCAGCGAAGAGGAGCACTTTTTAACCTATAAAAAGGTTACGGAGTCACTGCCGCAGGGCAGCGCGACCACGATTCGAACCTTTGATCTTGGAGCTGACAAAATTGCCGAGTCGGAACGTTTTCACGAAGATAGTGTTAACCCGGCTCTTGGACTCAGAGGGGTTCGGCTCTGTCTCAATCATCAGGAGATCTTTGTCACCCAGCTGCGAGGTATCCTTAAGGCCAGTCATTACGGCAAACTCAAGATTATGCTGCCGATGATCTCCGGTCTGCAAGAGTTACGGCGGGCTCGTAAAATTATCGAAGATACAAAACTTGAGCTCGAACGTGAAGGTGTTCCTTTTGATTCCGAGATCCCGGTAGGGATCATGATTGAGGTGCCCTCAGCGGCGGTTATTTCCGATCAACTGGCTCCTGAAGTAGATTTCTTCAGTATCGGAACCAATGATCTGATTCAATACACTCTGGCCATCGATCGTAGTAACGAACATGTTTCTTATCTCTATGAGCCGTTGCATCCGGCTATTTTGCGTCTCCTGAATCAGATTATCAGCAGTGCTCGCCAAGCCGAAATTACCGTCAGTATTTGCGGTGAAATGGCCGGTGAGCCGCTCTATACTCTGGTGCTTCTCGGTTTAGGCCTCGATAAGCTCAGTATGAATGCCATTTCGATTCCTCATATCAAGCAAATCGTTCGTCAGAGCACCTTTGTTGAAGCTCGGGAAATGTTGCAGGAGGCCTTGAAAATGGATACCGCAGTTGAGGTTGAAGCCTATGTTGCCAAAGAGATGAATAAGCGTTTTCCTGAAACCTTTTTAATGAAAATATAAATGGCGTCGTAAAAAGTTTCGATCTCCTGCGTCGGAGTAATTTTGGGATACCCCGTGCACCAAGAAATTACGAAAAAAACCGGGGTAAGAACTTCACTCTTTCTCGATTTGGGGTCAGACCTCCAGGCGCTGGCTGCAAGCCGGTTGCCGCTCTGAGCTCTGACTCCCCTCGAAGCCGGGCGAAGCCCAAATAACAACTTAACCGGTTTTAACTTAAAGCGGCTAACACAAACATCACTTCACCGACAACAAGATATGCTAAATCAGAATACGCTAAATAGTTACAACCTTTAAACCCTTAAACTTTTTCTAAGTGGAGTTAATATGTCGACTAAAGATTATCTTTTTTCCTCAGAATCCGTAACCGAAGGGCATCCCGATAAAGTTGCCGATCAGATTTCAGATGCGATTTTAGACAGTATTATGAGTCAGGATCGCAAATGCCGGGTTGCCTGTGAAAC
>JAGGWR010000336.1 GCA_021163445.1 Candidatus Tharpella aukensis | reverse complement strand
TGAGGTAAATGCTGGTCCAGGTCACAAATCAGCTTCAGGCCTTTCTCAGAGGCTCGACGACTGAAGAGGGCGGAGATTTTGTCGACAAGATCCACAGGGATAAAATCAACCAGATCAAGACTCAGTTTCCCCGTTTCAATCCTGGAAAAATCGAGGATATCGTCAATAATACCCAGCAGAGACGTGGAAGCGATCTGGACTTTACCCAGGTGATTTTTCTGAGTGGGACTAAGCTCACTACCCAGAGTCAAATCGACAAAACCGATAATAGCATTCAGCGGCGTACGAATTTCATGGCTCATAGTTGCCAGAAACTCACTTTTGGCCTGGTTGGCGGCCTCGGCTTTGCTAACAGCCTCCCGGAGATGGACAGTACGTTCTGCCAATAATCCCTCCATATTTTCATAGGCGTTGTCGCGCTCCTTTTGAACCTGAGCGAGTTTATGGCTACCCCACAGAATAAGGGCAAGACCCAGGAGCCAGAAACTGACTAGTGAGATTGTCAGCACGAGCAGAGACCGTCCCTCTTCGTCATAAAGAGATGCCAAAGGTAGAGAGACCCCAATACCACCCCGAACATCACCAATTTCATAGTTTTGATAGGCGTGGCATTTCAAACATCTAGGTTTTACCATTAGGGGTTCAATCAGGCGCAGATATGGTTTATTTTCAATAAAAGTAAATTCCGATATCTCTTTTTCACCTTCTTCAAATCTTTGCAGAGCGGCTTTTTCCCATTGATCCGGGGCATTTTCCGGACGCATTAATTTCAGACTGGTAAGATGTCCAGTGATGCCATAAGTCTCGGTAAACATCTCATTCATTTGCCGGACAGCATAAGCCGGGTTCATCAGGGTTAATCTGGTTCCGTCGGAACTGGTTATATCTCTGGTGACGATATGGGAAAGATAGGGATTAGGAGGAGTTTTTTTGCTGATCGGAACATATAAACCACCATGTTCGGCAGCCCACTGCCTGAAAGCGACATCTTTATTAAGGTAAGCTTGGACCTCAATGAGAGCAAGCCCTCTGGTGGTCTGCTTGATCTGACTGCCGGAGAGCAGTAAGAACAGAATAAATAGCAGGGTCCAACCAAGAAGTAGTACTGCGGTCGCACGTTTTAGAGAGTATTTATTTTTCATAATCACCCTTAAACAGGTTAATCAAGATAGATATATTAGCATTATCAATCAAAATAGCTAAACTGCCTCCCAGGAATCTATAAACTCTTGCAGTTCAGCCAGCAAACCCACCACGAGTTTATGGCACTCGGTTGCATTTTCAGACAGAGCTTCGTCTTCAATTTTCAGAGCATATTCAGCCGGGACTTTCAGACCCATATTTAAAAGAATTCCTTTCAAGGCGTGGCCTGCTTGCTTAATAGCAATAAAGTTTTCGAGCTCGCACTCTTTTTGCGAAAGTTCAAGATTTTTTTGCAGATTCTGCCGGGAGACCTTGATTAACTGTTTTACCTGTTCATCATCCAGCTGATACTCTTTTTTAAGATGCTGAGAAACCAGCTCTGTCAATGAAGCTCCAGCTTCAGAGGGTTCCGACAAGTGATCTTCAGTTGCCTCTGCCAAGATAAATTCAGCTCCAGAGCCACTCCTGGCTGAAACCGGAAGATGACGATTGATCAGAGCAAAAATCTCATCCGGCACAAAAGGCTTGGTCAGGTAATCATCCATACCGGCCTTAAGACATTTTTCACGATCGCCAGCCATGGCGTGGGCGGTCAGGGCAATCACCGGCAAGTGGATGTCACCCAGACGTGATTGAAGCTTTTGGCTGAGATCTGCCGGGATTTCCGGGATGGTTTCTCCGGCCTCGACCGAACGGATAATAGCAGTTGTACGGTAGCCATCCATAACCGGCATCTGGAGATCCATCAACACCAGATCAAAGCTCTTTTCAGCCAGTATTTCCAGAGCTTGACGACCATCTTCAGCTAAAATCACCTGATGGCCACCCTTTTTAAGAACCATTAAAGCCAGTTTACGGTTAAGTGAAAGATCATCAACCAGCAGAATTGTCGCCGGTAACAAGTTAAGCTTTTCAGCTTTTTCAGCAAACTCTGGAGGAGGCCCGGCGGCGGTTTCCAGTTGAATAAAAAAAGAAAAAACTGAGCCACTGTCAACTTCACTAACTACAGTCAAACTCCCACCCATCATCTCCACTAACTGCCTGGAGATCGCCAGACCCAGACCACTTCCCCCGTATTTTCTGGCGGTGGTACTGTCGGCCTGACTGAAATTGTCAAAGATGTGCAAAAGTTTTTCTGCCGGGATACCAATACCGGTATCGGCTACCGAAAAGCCAATAGTTGACTTCGAGTTGTCAGATTGGCTGGCCAACAACTTGATCTCAAACTTTATGGCCCCTTTATCGGTAAACTTTATGGCATTATTGATCAAGTTGATCAGAATCTGACGCAACCTGAATTCATCACCCTTAAGATGATCAGGCAGAATTTCACGCTGCGCCAGGATCTGAAATGAGATCCCCTTTTCATCGGCTAAAGTCTGCATGGTCTTTTTTACCGTATCAATCAAGGAGAAGAGCGAGAAAGAGTTGTGCTCAAGCGTCAGTTGACCCGCTTCAATCTTTGAAAGATCAAGAATATCATTGAGCAGGGTCAACAAACTGGTAGCTGAACTATACACTGATGCGATCAGATCATTTTGCTCAACCGTTAATTCACTCTCCAACACCAGGCGACTCATACCGATCACCGCATTCATGGGAGTACGGATCTCATGACTCATGTTGGCGAGAAATTCCGATTTCACCCGGTTGGCAGCCTCGGCCTGAAAAAGCGCATCTCTCAATTCCCGCTCCATTGCCAAACGCTCGGTAATATCATTTTTTATGGCCAGATAGTGCGTGATAGTATCAGCGCGATTGCTAATCGGCGAGATGAAGAGCTCCCCCCAATAGAGAACGCCATCTTTACGCAGATTACGAATTCGACCATGCCAGGTTTGACCGGAGGTGATAGTCGACCAGATTTCGGCATAGAAGGCGGGCTCGTGTTCGTCTGATTTCAAAATTCGCGGATTTTTCCCCAACAACTCATTGCGACTATAACCGGTCATCAAATAGGTCGCTTTATTAACGTACTCAATATCTCCCTCAAGATCAGTAATTATAATTGAGGTCGCACTCTGTTCCAGGGCCATATAGAGCAGGTGGGAAAGTTCCTCCTCCTGCTTTATACGTGTGATAGAATCATTCAGAGATTGATTATGACGCTCTTTTTCGCGGACAAGATCTTCAGTTGTCCGTTTAAATTGCAAGTGTCTCAGGGTGATAAATATAAATGCGGTCAGAAGCATTGCCAGGGCCGCCAGTAGAATTGTCTGCAAATATTTTTGACTCTGGCTAAAAGAGTTATAAGCCTGGTTAAAATAACCCTCTTCAATCAGATGGAGCAAAAAAAGATCCTGGTTAAATATAGATTCAAGAAAGAGAAGATAGGTTTTTTTAGTTGAACCATCAGTTAGCCGGATAAAACCCTGCCGCTGCAATTCATGCCAACAATGCTCAGGAAAGTGGAGAGGGGTAACAACATCAGCTGTGGGAAAACGCCGGGCATTAATCATCCGGGTGAGCTGCTCCTCAGACAAAGGAGAGAGGGTGTAGAGTTTTTCATCCTTGGTGGAAAAAAAGACCCCATCCGACAAAGCGATACCAACAGTCAGTGCATTTTTTTCTTCCTTAGCCGTCTTATTATGGGCAATCAGTGGGGCTACTTCAAAGAAGCTGGGCCCAAACTTAACCATGGCTACCCCGATTACCGCACCATTACTGCGAATTGGTGTGGAATAATAGATACCCAGAGTTTTATCAGTAACTCCCATGGCCGCATAAAGGCCATATTTCTGTTTTAACGCCTGCTGAAAATAGGGCCGAAAACTATAATTTTTACCAATGGTTTTACTTAAACTCGAAAGAATACAGTTACCCTTGCGGTCAAATATCAGGGCCACTGAAAAATGGGGAAACTTGGCAATCTCACGTAACTCCTGGTTGAGATGTTCTTTGAACTCCTCTTTTTTTGGAGAATTATTTTCAAAGTTCCCTTCAAGCATTTCAATAAGCATACGGTTTTTGGCCAGCAGACCGGCAACCCCGCGAATCTGGAGAAAATTATTATGTTCAGCTTTACCCTCCTGCATTAAAAAATGCTGGTATAGAGCAATCTCTCCGGCACCGGTTTTCTGCTGACCAATAAACCAGAAGATGCTTCCACAAAGAAGTGTGGTAAAGATAAGCAGGGCTACGTAAACCGGGATAAGGCTACTCTTTTTCTGCATTTTCATCCCTTTCGCTCAACTTAAAATCTTCATCATTTACGTGACCCTTTTCAATCTCAGGAAAAGCCTCTTTTATGGCAACAAAATCATCAATATTCTTCAAGAAAAGATCGGTCAGTTCGGGGTCGAAATGTTTTTCCCGTTCCGATTTTATAATCTCCACCGCTTTACTTATCGGATAGGGGGCTTTATAGGGTCTTTTTGAGGTTAAGGCGTCAAAGACATCGGCAATTCCGGCCAAGCGACCGTTGAAGGGAGTCTCACCTCCTTTTAAACCTTGGGGGTAACCTTTGCCATCCCATTTTTCATGGTGAGTCAACGCAATTTCACGAGCTGATATCATCAGATCCGAGTCGTGACCTTCAAGCAAGGTATAGCCGATCAGAGGATGGGCTTTCATTCTCTCCCACTCACTATGGTCAAGCGCTCCCGGTTTTAAAAGAATGGCATCGGGAATCGCGATTTTATCAATATCATGCATCGGGCTGGTATTAAGTACAAGTTCGACTTCGGCCGCACTTAAACCAGCAAGTTCACCAAGACGGGCGCTGGTTTTACTCATTCGAATAATATGAAGACCAGTCTCATTATCTTTATATTCTGCGGCCCGGCCCAAACGTCGGATAATCTCAAGCCGGGTCACCTGCAACTCTTCAGTTCGCTCCTTGACTTTTATTTCAAGCTCGGCGTTCTGTTTTTTTACCTGCCGGTGCAAGAGCCTGACAGTCAGTATATTCTTTATTCGGGTCAGAGTTTCAAGCCGGTTAAATGGCTTAGTCAGAAAATCCTGAGCTCCATTCTCCAAGGCTTTAAGTCGGGTTTTATCATCTTGCAAGGCAGTCAAAACCAAAATCGGAAGGTAGGAAGACTGCTCGATTTTCTTGAATTGTTCCATCAGCTGATAACCATCTAGATGAGGCATACTTATATCAAGTAAGACCAGATCCGGTTGATAGGCGCGATAGAGGTCCTCGGCCTTGCGAGAATCAGTTATACTCAAGACCGAGGTGTAACCCGCCTCGGTAACCACCGCTTCCAGGAGTTGAACATTGAATTCATTATCGTCAATAATCAAAATTCTGGCAGCTGAAAGTTCTTCAGGTAAAGACATTGCAATTATCTCCAATATTATTTATGCAAAAAAATCTCATCTATGGTTCCAAAAAAGGCGGCCAATATATTGATAGGTTTTGTCAGGTAGCCGACAAAACCCGCAGCATATTTTTTTCTATGCTTCACGATCGAGCCAGCGATCAATCCTTTTTGAAGCAAGTTCGACTTCGGCAAGCAAGGTCTTGATTGAAACCGGCTTAATGAAGTAGTCATCAAAACCAGCTTGACGACAGTCGTGCAGGTGAAACAGTGAAGCGTAACCGGTAATCGCAATAATAATCGAGATCGGTAATATTTTACGGGCTTTTTTACAAAGTTCAATCCCGTCAATACCCGGCAGATTAAGATCAAAAAGTAGAAGCGTAAATTTGTCATGTTCAAGAATCTCTAAAGCCTGTTCCCCACTCTCAGCGGTTTTAACTTTATAACCAGCGGTTTCCAGAACTCGGCGAAAAAGATCACGGATTCCCTTTTCATCATCAACAACCAAAACTCTCTTCATTTTATCCCCCCTGTTATAGATGTTTTTTCAAGATCAATAATCGTACTGTTACCAATATAGTGTTTCTTTTCATAACGGGTAATTTTCATCAACTTGCTATTTATCGTCCCCATCCTTAAGGCTTGATCGACAATCGTTTCAGCCAGATCACGCCCTGGCGCATCGTCTGCAGATTCCAGCAAAAGCAACTCGGCGGAGCCGGAGATGACCTGTAAGGGCTGATTGAATTCATGACAGACGGTACCCGCCATCTCGAGAATACCTTTGAGTTTTTCCTCATATTTAATATGCTCGATCAACTCGACCCTGGCATTGACTGCGTGCATGCGCGTTAATAGTTCGATCTGGTTAACCGGCTTTCGGACATAGTCATGACCACCCACAGCAAAGGCCTTTTTAATAATATCATCATCGGTGTTACCGGTGACAAAGATAACCGGGATATCTTTTAATTTTTCACTCTCTTTAAGCTGCTGGCAAACCTCAAGACCACTCAAAACCGGCATATCAATATCGAGCAGGATCAGATCAGGAGCAAAACTTTCTACAACCGACAACACAGTTTGACTGTCTAAAACCAAACAGGTCTCATAACCATCTCGCCGCAAAATCACATCGATAAGAGTCAGGTTAAGTTTATTGTCATCAACAATCAACACTTTTCGCGAATATGTCATTTTTTCTCCTGTTTAAACTTTAAATCTCCCAAACTCCAGATAAAAATTTGACTCATTTACAACTCATTCTCAAGGGCTAATATTTTTTCAACTAAATCGACTTTTTCACCGTTTTGGGCAGCATCCTCAATTTTTTGGGCTGTTTCAGCTTCCACTTTCAAACCCAGATTAAGCAAAACTCCTTTTAAAGAGTGTGCCGCTTTTCTCAAAACCTCATAATCCAGCGCTGATCTATTATCTTCAACGCAGGCGGCTATTTTTCTCAGGTTCTTTTTTATATCGTTACATCCGATTTCGACCATAGCTTCAACTTGCTTCCTGGACAAATTGTATTCGCAACTCAGATGTTCTTTCATTCGACAGCGCAAAGAGGGTGGCTCTTTGTAGCCCGTTTTTTCAATCATAATTACTAAACCTCATCATCTTCTGCACCAACTTAATACTAATCTAATGCGGGGACAAATCACGCGACCCAAACAGGTCTTTCCGGCCCGCAAATAAGTACTCTTATCAGAACATTTTCTTGTTTTTTAAAACCAGAAAATAACCTGTAAGGTACTAAAGATAGCCTATAGGTATGGCATCTACATCACGCGAAAGTGGTACGTCAGTTTCGCGCAAACAGATGACTGCACCATGGCCAATATCTCTTTTCAGTTTTGCCAGAACCGGAAAATGTCTGGATGCAGCCTTACTGGGGGTGGCTGTCTTTTTAAACTCAACCGGATAGAGAGTATTGCCCTCTTCCAAAACCAGATCGATCTCTTTTTGATCCACATCCCGGTAATAGTAGAAATAGGCCGACTGGCCATTATGCCAGTAACTTTTCAAAATTTCAGCCAGAAGATAGGTCTCCAGTATCGCACCGGACATAGCTCCGGCTTCCAGGGATTCAGGTGATGGCCAACGGGTTAGATAACAGCATAGCCCGGTATCCAGAAAATAAATTTTTGGGGTTTTCACCAAGCGTTTTGTGACATTATTATAGTATGGCTGTAAAAGATAGACAAGGCCGGAAGTTTCAAGTACAGAGAGCCATGATTTTGCGGTTTTGTGATCAATATCCACATCGCGAGCTATATCGGAATAGTTGAGTAGTTGACCTGTCCTGGCGGCAATTGTACGCAAAAACTTCATGAATGATGTAATATCGGCAACATTCATAATGTCTCGAACGTCACGCTGGATGTAGGTCTGCACATAGGAGTTATAAAACATATCACGTGAGATCTGTTTGTCAACAATGATTTTGGGATAGGAACCGCGCCAAATATTTTTGTAAACATCCATAACCTGTTTCGGACTTTCGGCTAAGTCGCGTGCCTGTTTCAGCCAGTCAGCAGTCGGCATGAATGGCGGGAGAGCAAAAGCCCTTCCCTCAATTTCCGACTGGGACAACCCGAGCATGTCAATAATGGCAACCCGACCGGCAAGGCTCTCAGTAATACCTTTCATTAAGTGAAATTTCTGTGAACCAGTAAGCCAAAACATACCGGGCTTCTTAGCTTTGTCAACCGCCATCTTGATGTAACTAAAAAGGCCGGGAGCGTACTGAATTTCATCAATGATAACCGGGGGCCTGTGCCTTTGCAAAAAAAGTGCAGGATCTGTTTGCGCCAGTTCTTTCTGTTCCAGGTCATCCAGGGTTACATAGCCCCGACCTTTTTCCGCACAGATCTCCAACAGCGTGGTTTTACCCACCTGGCGAGGGCCGGTAACGAGTAGAACAGGAAAACTTTTAGAAACCTGAGCTATGACCCGACTCAGTGTACGTTCTATCATGACCACCTCTTCGTTTAATTGGGAATAGACACACCAAATAAACGAACTAGACGCTTTTCGCAACTAAAACTTGATGTCTTCGTAAAAAATCACGGGATGGCTTATGGATATTCCACAGAGCCCCTTAATCGTAACATCAAATTATGGATCGATGAATCTTCAGTTTTTTACCACAGTTTTTCAGAATCTTTTTAGGGTATCTCTAAAAGGAACTGCCCGACAAAAAGATTAGCAATATGATTTTCTTGAATAAAGATTGGAGCGGCAGCAGGCGGATTACCCTCTGCCTACAACTCTCTTGGTTCTATGAGTAGGTGTACTCCTGATAATATTTCTTTTAATATCTCACTATTTACCTTACCTATTTTTTCAAAAAGATCACTTTTGTCTACAGTATAAATTTGAGTGATATTTATGACACTTTTCTTTGGGAGATTTGCTTCTCCTTTTTTTAGCACTACATTGCCGGGAGAAAGACCCCTTTTTAGATTTGATGTGATTGCGCACATTACAACCGTATTAATATTACTGGAGTTGAATAGATTGTTTTGGATAACAATATGGGGATGTCTGTATCCTGGCGCTGAACCACTGGGTTCCCCAAGATTGACCCAGTATATTTCTCCTTGTTCGATTACCATGATTCTTTCTCGAGTTTTTGGGCCTGCTTTTTACGCATTTTACTTTGAATTTTAATTTCCTCAGAATCTGGATGGTCATTGAATGCATTGTTGATTTGAGAAAGAAGGTTGTAGCTCTTCTTTTTTTCAATAAACTCTTGAACAGCCATAACAAACAACCTGCTTCTAGAAACATGCAGCTCACCTGCTAGCTTGTTTACTTCTTTGAATAATTCTTCCTGCATTGATATGGCTGTCTTTATGCTAGTTGCCATGATGAAACCTCCCTATGAATATTTGCACATATTTACAGTATGGCTATAAATTATACTAATGTCAATACCAAAGGTGTGTTTCTTGAAAACAATATCACTGTATCCAGTGCATATCGGCAATGTAGATAAGAGCGTCAATGTTATCCAGAACGGTTTTTAGCCGTTCATTTGCTTCCTTCACAAGAGCGCTGCTGGGTTGCTGGGGGGGGCTGCTGG
>JAGGWR010000047.1 GCA_021163445.1 Candidatus Tharpella aukensis | reverse complement strand
CGTTGTGCCATTTTAACGGCATCGCCAAAGGTGACAGCCCGATCAGGGCGGTTGGCGGGATAGATTTTACCGTCGCCGCAACGCAGATCATGAATTACGTTAAGATCAAATTTCAAAGAGACCATTTTGAAAAGCTCTTCCTTGATCTCCTGGGCCGCTTTGCGCACGGCGTTACCGGCCATCAACGTAACCCGGCTGCCCCAGGTGCCGAGATCGGCCTGCGGGGTGACCGCTGTATCAGCCGCAGTCAGACGGATGTCAGAGACCTTCAGTCCCAACTCTTCGGCCAGAATTTGACGCAAGACCGTATCGCAACCCTGGCCGATATCGGAAGCCATGGTCATCAGATGAACGGTGCCGTCTTCAAAGGCACGAACTTCGGCCCGGGTAAAATTATAGCGCGTATTAAACCAGTTAAAAACGCCGCCGGAGATAAAACTGTAACAACCGAGACCAAGGCCCTGGCCCGGTTTCAGATTTTTACGTTTTTCACGCCAATCGGTCATTTCGGCAACTTTAATCAGTGATTCTTTAAAACCGCAGCTTGAGATTGTGGCGACGCCGGGAATTTCATCACCGCTCTCCATGGCGTTCATGAGGCGGATATCAATCGGATCAATGCCCAGTTTTTCAGCCGCTACATTCATTTGCGTTTCCGCGACAAAGAGGGCCTGAGGCGCACCGAAGCCGCGCATCGCTCCGGATGGCGGCTTGTTGGTGTAAACATGAGCCCCGTAATAGCGGTAGTTGGGGTAGTTATAGAGCATCGCGCCAAAATTACCGCATAAAAAACAGGCGGTCGGCCCCATGCTGTTATAGGCACCACCATCTAAATGAACAATAAACTCCTTGCCCAGAAGCATACCATCCTTACTGAAAGCGACTTTGGAGTGGATATTCATCGGATGACGGCGGCGGCCGGCGGCAAATTCTTCTTCCCGAGTCAGGGTGAATTTCACCGGACGGCCAATTTTGCGGGCGATGAAAGCGGCGCAAAATTCCCAGGGCCGCATCTCCATCTTGCCGCCGAAACCACCGCCGACAAAAGGTTTGATGACACGGATATCATTTTCCCGCATCTCCATGGTCGAGGCCAGCAGGCACTGGACAAAATAGGGGGTCTGGGTTGAAGTCCAGATCGTCAGGCGTCCGTCGTGGTCATACTCGGCGACGCAGGCGCAAGGCTCCATGTAGGCGTGACTTACGGCATGAACCGTAAAGTGATCGTCTAAAACCAGGTCGGCTTCGGCAAAGACTTTATCGAGTTCGCCATATTCAATCTTACGGTCGAGACTGATGTTGGGAGTATCTTGTTGGTATTCGTCGTGAATTACCGGGCCGCCTTTAGCCAGAGACTCTTCGACTGAATAGGCTCCGGGAAGTTCCTCGTATTCATCCTTGATCAGACGAATCGCCTCTTCGGCGCTATCCTTGTCGAGGGCGGCGACAGCGGCGACTTCATCACCGATGAAACGCACTTTGTCGATAGCCAGGGCGAATTCGTCCTGACTTTCCGGAACCAGGCGCCAGTTACCATATTTGATCTTCGGAATGTCCTGGCCGGTGATAATGCATTTGACGCCGGGCAGGGCTTCGGCGGCGCTGGTATCGATACTTTTGATCAGAGCATGGGCCACCGGGCTGCGTAAAAGTTTGCCGAAAAGCATACCGGGGAGGAAGATATCGTCCGCGTACTGGGCCGCGCCGACCGCCTTGATTCGGGCATCGGAGCGCGGCAGGCTTTTACCAACAACCGAGAAATTATGATCTGTACTCATAGGAATAATCCTTTTTAATAATTAACAGCTAAACTGGAGGCCTCTTTCAGGGCTCTGGTGGTTAACACTTCGACCATCAACTTACGGTATTCGCGATTGGCGCGGACATCGGTGATCGGGGAAGCATCTTCGGCGGCTAAACGACCGGCCTCGGCCAAAGTTTCATCCGTGATCTCTTTACCCAGCAGATACTTTTCGGCCTGCTTGGCCCGCAACGGGGTTGGGCCGACGGCTCCCATCGAGATGCGGACGGCTTCGCATTTGTTCGCTTTATCAAGGGTGATCATGGCGCCGATATTGACCGCCGCGATATCAACTTTGGAGCGCGGCGAAATTTTTTGATAGCTGACGCCGGTTTTGGCCGCAACTTTCGGCACTTTAATGGCGGTGGCAATTTCATTAGCTTGCAAAGCACTGCGGCCGGGTCCGAGAAAGAATTCATCAATCGGAATCTCCCGCTCTTGGTCGCCGGAGGAAGCGACAATTACGGCATTCATGGCCACCAAAGTCGGGATATTGTCGGCTGAGGGTGAAGCATTGCAGACATTACCCATAACTGTACCCATATTGCGAATCTGAACCGTGGCGGTGGCGCGGGCGGCGCGGGCCAGCATTGGTGCTTGTTCAAGAACTATCGGGCTAATCTCGACTTCGCGTAAAAGTGCGAGAGCGCCGATGTTAAGTCCGGCTTCCGGGCTGTAACTGATTTGGTTAAGATCGGGAATCTTTTTCAAGGCCATAAGGAAATCAGGTTTAACGGCGCGATGTGAAAGACGAACGATCATGTCGGTACCGCCGGCTTTGATCTTGATTTTTCCCTGATGTTCTTCAAGTAAAGAGCAAGCTTCACTCAAGCTGGTCGGCATCAGAAATGTAAATTGGGGTAAACTCAACGTGCTTCTCCTTTATTCGATGGTGAACTCGTAAAAAAGTAACGGGATGGCTAAGTAAAAATTTCGATAGACAAGGCGTTGTGGTTTACCAGGCGCGAGACCATACATCTAGTATGTCGAGTGTCTGGGAAACCACAACAACGCAGGATATCGGAACTTTTTACGACGCCATCAAATCTTCTCGGCCGCGTCGGCGATGGCGTCGACAATCTTATTGTAGCCGGTACAGCGGCAGAGATTGCCGGAGAGACCCGCGCGAATTTCGGCTTCACTGGGGTTGGGTGTATGGTCGAGCAAAAATTTGCTCGACATAATCATACCGGGAGTGCAAAATCCACACTGAATGGCACCTTTGTTGACAAATGATTCTTGAATCGGATTAAGCTCGCAGTTTTCCAGTTCGCTGTTAGCGACCGCTTGCGGGGCCAATCCTTCAATGGTCGTAATCTTGTGACCCTCGACTTCAACCGCCAAAGTCAGGCAGGAGGAGACGCTCTGGTCGTCGATATGCACCGTGCAGGCACCGCAATCACCGGTGCCGCACCCCAGTTTAGTTCCGGTCAGGTGCAATTGATCTCGCAACACTTCATTCAAAGTGCGCCAGGGATAGACGGCAATCTCGTAATCGTCGCCATTAATATTAAGGGTAATTAACTCTTTCTTCATCTATTTAACTCCTATTTTATATTCACTCTGTCTCGGCTGGGGTCATTTCTGGACAATTGGCGGCCGGAAAGTTCGCTCAACAGCAAAACTTTTGCCCGCCACTTGTCAAGATGTGACCCCCTTTATGGTCAGCGAAGCGAACTTCAAAATTGCTCTTTTTAATTTAAATTGTCAGTTTTTAGCTTTTAACTTTGTGCCTTCTGCCTTTGTGTCTGACCTCAATAATCTCAGCCATAATGCTGATCGCAATTTCAGCCGGGGTCTGGGCTCCGATACTCAGGCCGATAGGCGAGTAGAGGCGCTTTATCTCATCCGGGTTGAAACCTTCGTCGATGAGCCGTTGTTTCACTTGGCTGGTACGCCGCCGACTCCCGATCATGCCAAGATAAGCATATTCAGTGCCGAGAAGCTGTTTTAATAGAATATAGTCATGTTTATGTTCTCTCGTGATGAGCACCAGACAGGCGTTGGTGCCGGGGGTGTAGAGTTTACTAACCTCTTCCATTGGCGCTGTTGTCACCTTGTCGGCGGCCGGAAACCGTTGCGGGTCGGAGAATTCCGGGCGGTCGTCGATGACCGTAACTGAAAAACGACACCAGCTTGCCATTTCAGCCAGCGGCAGTGCCAGATGGCCGCCGCCGAAGATAACCATCTGCGGCGGCAGTGTGATTTCCGAGAGCAGGAACTCCCGGTTATCAATATTTATCCGTTGCACGGAGGTACTCATGGTTCCAGATTTACAGGTTTCCGCAACCGTCGCCGGTAATGAGGCAATGGGATTTCCTGTAACGTTACCGTCTGCCGGATCAAGCAGGCTGCGCTCCATTTTGGCGAAATTTTGCTGGGGCAGACTTTCGATCAGATATTGAGCGCTGCCGCCTTGCAAGGTAGCGGCAACCGCCGCCGCCAGATCGTAATCGTCGGATTTTGCCCAGTAGCTGATAAAAACTGTAAAATGACCGCCGCAGATGGCGGCCGAGTCCAGCCCCTGTTCGCCGGCCAGGGAGAAATCGAGCAAGCCGCTTTGGCTTTTTTCAATTGCATTCTGAGCCGCTTTGATAACTTCATGTTCACCGATGCCGCCGCCGACCGTACCGATAATTGAGCCATCTTTGCGCACCAGCATCCGGGCTCCGATCTCACGCGGTACCGAGCCCCGCCGTTCGATTATTGTACACAGGGCGACGCCGTTTTCATTTTCCAGCTCTGAGGCTAAGTCTTTCCAGCTAAATTCCATATTTTACCAATAACATTAAATGTTCGTAATTTCCAAGTAACTGACGTTAATTTGGAAGTTTGCTTCGCCCTTATAAACGGGGTCACATCTTGACAATTGGCGGGATAAAACTTTGGTTTTACGCGAGCCTTACGGCCGCCAAATGTCCAGAAATGACCCCAGCCGAGATAGTGTGAACTTTTTTGTCGCGGTTTTTGTTCGACCTTTCTCCGATTTAACCCTACGTGAGTTTTTGATAACCGACACTCCCGTTAAACCCAGTCCCCGCCTTGCGGTAGAGTGAAGATTTTTATCGCAGTTTTTGTTAAAGTAACAAACATGCAATTGTTTGGAAGTTGCCTTTCATTCTAAATTTGTGTCTATTTGTGTTCATTTGTGGTTTAAAAAAGCGAAACCACAAATATATACAAATTAACCCAAACTAAAGCAACCTGTTTGGTTGTGGCTATATCTCAACCAAAACCGGGCCAGCTATAATCGATACATAATGAAATTGCAATTAGTATATATGTTAAATCAAGGCGGCGGCGGTATAACTGTTCCTGAACTTTCCGGCCGGTTGGCGAAATAGCTCTCCCAGGTATCGATATCTTTCCGGCCGGCGGTGTGGCTGACCGGAATTTTAAGGGCGTGGGGAAACTGTTTTTTGATGAAGGGGCGGATGCCACTTTCACCACTTAAAGATAAAATCTCACCGATATGTGATTGCCGAATCAGATAGGGATGGGCGGGGCGGTTGTTCTCGACGGCGATCAGCGGCTGGGGAGATTTTGGTTCCAGGGAATCGACAAACAGGGCTAAGGTTTCCGGTGTGATAAAGGGCATATCGCCGAGCAGAACGAGGATCCCATCACTTTTATGGTCTCTCTGGTTAAGTTGTCGGAGTCCGGTACTTAGCGAGCTGAACATGCCGACCTGCCAATCGGAATTATTAATTATTTCAACCTGTTCAAGCGGGGCTGCCAACGTTGTGCAAATCTCCTCGAACCAGGCTCCGAGAACAACATGGATTTGGGAAATCCCCGGCGTTGCCGCCACCTGGCTGATGACATGGCTTAAAATCGTCTCTTTTGCCCCCCAGGGCAGCAGCTGTTTGGGCCGCCCAAAACGTTGTGCTTGTCCCGCCGCCAGAATTAAGGCATCAATTTTAATATTTGGGGTGTTTAGGGTATAATGCAAATTATTTCTTCCTTGACTCATAATTGATAATATGTGATTTACCATTTAACACAGATTTAACACAGTGATTTTGATGAACCATAACAACGCAGGATAGCGGCACTTTTTACGTCCCGCAGGAAGTACTCTTGGGGTGCGATGCCATCAATTTTATAATTGTGAGACATTCGTTTTGAATCGGGAACAACATATGAAATGTATTTGCAGATCTATTTTTACGCTGACTCTTTTTTTACTATGCATGACTATTTCAAGTTCTG
>JAGGWR010000209.1 GCA_021163445.1 Candidatus Tharpella aukensis | reverse complement strand
TTGTGGCCCTCGTCCACCGATAAAATCCGCGCTGGAAATCTCTTCCGGAGTCAGAATCAGGTGGAGGTCGGCGGCATCAACATCACAATCAGCCAGAATCGTATTTTTTGCCAAAACTGCAAAGGCGGCGGTCACCGTGGTTTTGCCGGTGCCGCCCTTGCCGCTGATAATTGTTAATTCTTTCATTTTTCTACCTCCGCGACAATCCTTTGATGCAACTTTTGAAAACCTTCTCTTAAACTCTGGCTGTGGATGACAGCCGCTTCACCTTTGGAGTATGCGAAAGCGAGATCGCGGTCAAAAGGGATCTCCATGAGAATCGGAATCGCTTCGCGGCGGCAGTATTCCTGAATCTGGTCATCGCCGCTGTCGGATCGGTTGATAAGGATGCCGCAGGGAATTTTAAGCTGATGGGCGACGCCGACTGCCAGCACCAGATCGTTGAGACCGAAAGGTGTCGGTTCCGTGACGAACAGGCAATAGTCACAACCCATTAGTGTTTGAACCATGGGGCAGGAGGTTCCGGGCGGTGCATCTAAAATTGCGAAACAGTCATCTTTAACCAGTTTTTTGACTTTTTTAATGATTGGCGGCGAAAGCGGATTGCCGATGTTCGAGATCCCATGAACAAAATCGAGTTCATCTGTTTCTATGGCCTTGGCCTTGCCGATTTCCAGGTAGCCAATGACTTTGGTTGTTTCACTGATTGCTTTTTCCGGGCAGATGAAAGTGCAGGCTCCGCAGCCGTGACAAAGTTCGGAAAAAACCATTACTTTCTTGCCGATGACGGCCAGCGCATTGAATTCGCAGGCCGCAGCACATTCGCCGCAGTAGGTGCAAAGTTCTTCGTCGATTTTGGGGATCGGCATGGTGACGTCACGTTTCTCACTGATATCCGGTTTCAGAAAGAGATGGCCGTTCGGTTCTTCAACATCACAGTCAAGGTATTGGGAGGCGGGTGCCACCAGCGCCAGATTAGTAGCGATAGTGGTTTTCCCGGTTCCCCCTTTACCGCTGGCAATTGCGATAATCATTGTTTAATGTCCTTAATATCTTAGTATCAGGTTGCTTAGTTTTTTAGGTTTTCATTCAAGTTAAGACGTTCGAGAAAGACAAGTTATTTCGCTTCGCCCTGCTTCGCGTGGACGCTCTTGCTTTGCATGGGGACTGACTTAGCAACTGGCTGCAAAAGCAGCCTAGCGCTAAGTCAATAAGTCAAGAGCGTCCCCGTTTATTGGAGCGAAGCAAAATTCACGCTATTTGCTATAACTTTATAGTAAGTAGCCAAATATTCAGTCCTGTTCGGTTTGAACTTTGCTAACCCGATATCCCGGGTCGCAAGTTCCTTACCGGGAATTGCTGCCAAATATTTACAATTTAAGCCCGGCCTCGACCCCGGCCGCCGCCGCCGCGACCCCGGCCTAATCCTTGACCTAAGCCTTGACCGCCGCCGCCTCGCGGCTTGCCGCCTTGACCGCGACCGTAAACAGCTTGGTCGCCAGCTTGATTGGCTGCCGGTTCGAGATTGTTGGGATCGACTTTTCTTAATTGATCATTTTGGTTTTCATCACTGCTGGCCGGGCGACAGTTGCCCAGTCCACGACCGCTCATCGGGCCTTCACTTTGCGGCCCTTTTCCATTTAATCCAGGCATGATTTCCTCCTTCTACGCCGCATAAAAATTTATGCACTCGTAAAAAATGTGGGATGGCTAAGTAAAAATTTCGATATACAAGGAGGAGTATTTTTTCAGGCGCGAGGCCATACAGGTAGTATGCCGAGTGTCTGAAAAAATACTACGACGCAGAAGATCGGACTTTTTACAACGCCATCAAAATTTTTGTATAGCGTACTCTTTAAGCTCGTTCGCCTGCCATTTGGCGATTACCTCGGCAACCGGCAGATCAGGTGATCCGAGCAGCATCTTTATATTGGCCGCTCCTAGAACCTGGGCCGCTTTGGGGCCGTATTGACCGCTGACTACGACTTCGACGCCACGGTCGAGAAGGGCTTGGGCGGCGCCGGTTCCGGCGCCTGATGCGGCTTTGATACCAGCATTTTCAAACCACTCGTACTCTTTTGTTTCGCTGTTGTAGACGGTAAAATAGGGACAGCGGCCGAAACGCATTTCGAGTCCGGCACCTTCGCCAGCTTTGGTAACACTGATAGCAACTTTCATAATTAACAACCTCCGTGGCTGTGATCGTGATCATGGTTGCAACCGGCAGCGCCGGAGATTTCACCATTAAGATAAGCCTGCAGTACATTGCCGACCTTGCCGCCAACGCCGGTGACCACATCGATACCGAAGTCATTAAACATATCAATCGCTTTCGGCCCCATGCCGCCGGCAATCATGACATTAACCTCAAGCGAATTAATAAAACGCGGCACTTCACCCGGTTTATGTTGGTTGAAAAGGGGATTTTCGACAACCTCAGTTGAAGCTATGTTGCCATCTTCTTCAACCAAGGCGACAAGGTATGACGGACAGCGGCCAAAATGCATACTCATCTCACCATCGAGGCCGAGCATGTCATCGGCCGCTAATGCAATTTTTTTCATTGTTTGTTTCTCCTGATGTTCTTATGTTTAGCTAACTTTTGTTTCCGAAAAAAGCCCCGCTCAATAATTTACCTGCAGTAAACCAAAAAGCGGTGCTTTTTCGAACTGGCCGAAATTGGCCGTATATCTGGTTTCACGCCCCCGCAGGAAGTGCCCTTGGGGTGCAAACTACATACTATCTTCGATGAAGCAGAGATTCTGTTCACCTTCAGAGACCCAGGCCGCTTCATATTTGTTGCTGAAGACAAATTCACACAACGGTTTGCGGGGTGGGGCTTTGCTCTCTTTGGCCGGAACCCCGAGCGGCATCATGGTAACAACTTTGACCGAATCGGGCAGGTTGAGAATTTTACCCGCCGCATCGGCATCAAAAAGCCCGAGAATAACTGAGCCTAAACCCATCTCGTGGGCCGCCAGTGAGATATTTTGCGTGGCTAAGCCGACATCATAGAGATACCAGTTGTCACCTTTACTGGTCGCTACTTCACCCTTATAAAAACCGGAACTGCCGAGTTTGCCGCAGGCGACCAGAAGAACCGGGGCACTTAAAGCAGCTTTACGAGCCGGGTTGCCTTCAGGCAAGGTTGCAGCCAACTGCTCTTTAATAGCAGCATCACGAACAATAATGAACTCCCAGCACTGGGTGTTGGCCCAGGAAGGAGCGTAACGGGCAGCCTGCATAAGCTCTTTGAGCTGCTCGTTACTAACCTCTTGGTCGGTAAACCTTCTCACACTACGTCGTTGCGCAATACATTCCAGAGTTTTCATCAAGCTGGCCCCCTACAGTAGAGTTAGTATTTATTTTTAACTGTTGTCGTCTCTACACTATAAGCTCTTTTTATGAAAAAAACAAATTTAAATTATTTATCTTTAGCTTTAACTGCAGCTTCAACTTTAGCCGTGATTTCAGCAAAAGCGGCAGCGGCGGCAGTTTCGGGGAAAGCTGTAACAAAAGGTTTACCGGCATCACCCTGAACTACTACCTGAGGGTCAAGAGGTACAGCCCCTAAAAAGGGAACTTTGAGATCTTCGGCTGCTTTGCGGCCGCCACCCTGTTTAAAGAGATCTATAGCTTTGCCGCAGTGCGGGCAGTTAAAACCGCTCATGTTCTCGACGATACCGATAACCGGAACCTCGATCTGCTGACTGAAAACTACCGATTTACGGGAATCAAGCAGGGCCACTTCTTGCGGTGTGGTGACGATTATGCTGCCGTCCATCGGTTTTACGACTTGGGCGACACTCAAAGGCTCATCGCCGGTTCCCGGCGGCAGGTCGATGATCAGGTAGTCAAGTTCTCCCCATTGGACATCGGCAACGAATTGACGGATAACCGTATGTTTCAACGGGCCACGCCAGACTACCGGATTGTCGGGATTGTCAAGCAGGAAAGCCATCGAAACCACACTCAGGTTTTCCATTGCCGGTTCCGGAATAATTCCCCCTTCACTGGCTTGCAGACGTTTATTGTCAAGGCCCAACATTTTTGGAATATTAGGGCCATGGATATCGGCATCAAGCAGTCCGACCTTGTGGCCTTTCTGAGCCAGGCTGACGGCCAAACTGACGGCAACCGTACTTTTACCAACGCCGCCTTTACCGCTCATGACAACCAGGCGGTGTTTGATATTTGTGAGACGGGCTTGTAAAACCTCTTCTTCTCGTTTCTGTTTATCTTCGGCCGAACAACTCTCGGAGCTGCTGCAACTGCCGCAGGTTGCTCCATCTGCACAATTTTCGCTCATTACCAGATCCTTTCAGTTAAGTGTTTAAATCCTCGAAAAAATGCGGGTTTACTATCTATTCCGCCATAAACCCGCTGTTTTTTTGTGACTTCCCCTAAGATAACACTCAAAATTCGCTTGTCAAGGGGCAAATCCACGCACAAGCTCTTTTACGCTTGCGAAAAGTGGAACTCTGGAGTAACTATTCAGCGTAAGTAAAAAAACACCGAATATTGATGCCTTTTAGTAAATTCTGGGGACATAACCTGATTTTCCCAAGAAAATCGGGATTGTGTCCCCAGAATTTGAAAATAAACTTATGATTTACAAACAATGAGGCTCGCTTATGCGGATCGCAGTAATTGATGGTCAGGGCGGCGGGATCGGTAGTGCTATTATTCGGCGCCTGAAAGATGAATATGGGGAAAAGGTTGAAATCTGGGCCTTAGGCAGCAATGCGATCGCGACGGCGGCGATGATGAAAGCCCGGGCCAATCGTGGGGCTACCGGCGAGAATGCGATTATCCGTTCGGTGGCTCGGGTCGAAATCGTTATTGGTACCATCTCCGTGGTCATGGCTCACGCCATGATGGGCGAGTTGACGCCGGCAATGGCTGAGGCTATCGCTGCCAGCCCGGCAAAAAAAATTCTTATTCCTTTAACCCAGGAAAATCTGACCGTGGTTGGTGTGCAAAAAGATCACCTGCCGGTCTTGATTGATAACCTGATTCCCTTAATTAATGAGGAGATGACAACTGATGTGTGAACTAAATGTTTTTATAAAACGGGATGGTCATGAAAACTTGGTTATGGAAGGAGTTTTTGTCGTCAAACCGGAAGGTGAAAAAGTTGTGCTGGAAAACCTTTTTGGTGAACAGAAAGTAATTGAGGCAAAAATCAGCCAAGTGTCGTTGATGGAGCATAAACTTATTCTGCTTCCATAAATTCGCAATCGGGATCATCCTTCAGGCACTCCTTGACCAGTGAGACCACCTCTTCAACGTCATCGCAGATTGTAAAGAGATCAAGATCTTTTTCGGCAACGAGACCGGTGCTGACCAGATCGTCGCGGAACCAGTCGCTCAGATTGTGCCAGAAGTGAGAACCGTAGAGGATAATCGGAAAGGGTTTGATCTTGTTGGTCTGAATCAAAGTCATAGCCTCAAACATCTCATCCAGCGTACCGAAACCGCCGGGAAAAACGACAAAGGCGCGAGCATACTTGATTAACATCACCTTGCGGATGAAAAAATATTTGAAAGAGACCAGTTCAGTTGCATAATCATTCGGTTTTTGTTCCATTGGCAGGGTGATATTGAGACCGATCGACCGGCCTCCTGCCTCCTTGGCTCCCCGATTGGCGGCCTCCATAATGCCGGGGCCACCGCCGGTAATTACTGTAATATCTGATTTAGCCAACAAATTGCCGAGATAGACCGCCTGACGATAGTCCTGATGTTCCGGACTGGTGCGGGCCGAACCAAAAACCGAAACTGCCGGTCCAACATTGTTGAGCTGTTCAAATCCCTCGACAAATTCCGCCATGATTTTGAACATGCGCCAGCTCTCTTCGAGCTTGAAATCATCAATCAGATACTGATCTTGCCCTTGCCCACGATTGTTTTTGATCATGATTAATCCTAATTTCTGAAACTTGTCACCGGGGCCGGAATTTGCCCCTTGCGCCAGATAAAGTAGTCACTGCTTTCTTTATGTAACGGGACAATATAGGCTTCACCGAGAAGGCCGCCCCAGGAGACCATCTCGCCGGCTTTTTTGCCGGGTACCGGAATCAGGCGCACGGCGGTAGTTTTATTGTTCATCATGCCGATTGCCAGCTCATCCGCAATAATTGCTGAAATAGTGGTCGTTTTGGTGTCGCCGGGTACCGGAATCATATCGAGGCCGACGGAGCAGACGGTGGTCATTGCTTCGAGTTTATCGATGGTCAAAGCTCCAATCTTGACCGCTTCAGAAAGTCCAACATCTTCGCTGACCGGAACAAAGGCACCGCTCAAGCCGCCGATATGGCTGGAGGCCATCAGGCCGCCTTTTTTAACCGCGTCTGTAAGCAGGGCCAGAGCTGCGGTCGAACCGTGGGTTCCGACTCGTTCCAGACCCATCGCCTCAAGAATCCGGCCAACACTGTCGCCGACTGCAGTTGTCGGGGCCAGGGAAAGATCAAGAGAGCCAAAACGAACGCCTAAATCGCGGGCCAGTTCCTGGCCAATTAACTCTCCGGCCCGAGTAATCTTGAAAGCGGTTTTTTTAATGATCTCGGAGATCTCATCCAAAGCCAGATCGCGGGGAGCGGCCTCGACCGTACGCCGGACAACGCCGGGACCGGAGATGCCGACATTCAAAACATTGTCAGCCTCCTGAATTCCGTGAAAACCGCCTGCCATAAAGGGATTGTCACTTACCGCATTGGCGAAAACAACAAACTTGGCCGCCCCGATAGCATTTTCACTGTTTATGGCCAGGTCTCTGATAATGCCGCCGATTTTTGCCACTCCACGCATATTGATTCCGGCTTTACTGCTGGCCAGGTTGACAAAACCGCAAATTTTTTCGGTTGAGCCCAGAGCTTCGGGAATGGCCTCGATCAATGTTTGATCAGCGTAACTCATCCCTTTTTCGCACAAAGCCCCAAAACCTCCAAGAAAATCAACCCCCACCTCATTGGCGCAGTGATCCAGAAGTTTGGCAAAAGCGACCACCCGTTCACGGTCTTCGCCGGCATTTCCGGTCAAAGCTCCCGAAAGCACCAAGGCTGCCGGAGTAATGGTCAGGCGTTTGTTGATGATCGGAATACCGAAACGGGCATCAATCTTTTCAGCTCGTTTGACGAACTGGCGAGCCGTTGTCAAAATCTTTTTTTCAACCCGTTGACAGAGTTTGGAAAAATCGTCCGAGGTACAGGGCAGCAGGTTGATACCCAAGGTCACGGCGCGAATATCGAAATGCTCTTTTTCGGTCATCCGATAGGTTTCGTAAATCTCTTCGAGGGATATATTTAATGGCATAATAAAGTCCTAAATTATAG
>JAGGWR010000121.1 GCA_021163445.1 Candidatus Tharpella aukensis | reverse complement strand
CCGGCTGGCACCTTGATTCGTGAACTAGCCGCAAAAGTCGGCGGCAAAGGCGGCGGCAAACCCGAACTCGCCCAAGCCGGCGGCCCCCAAGGCGATCAACTTGATGCCGCTTTAGAGCATTTACGGTCTCTGTTACAGTAAAAAACCGTAAAACTATTCAGTGTAAGTAAAAAAGTGCCGAATATTGATGATTTTCAGCTAATTCTGGGGACATAACCCGATTTTCCGAAGGAAATCGGGATTGTGTACCCTGAATTAGCGGGTTAGCTGAATAGTTATAACAAAACCTTCCATTAATCAAAAAAGCGCCGCTGTCATTCAAATAAATGGAAATGGCAGCGGCGCTTTTTTGTTGGCTATTCCATCTGACTTTATGAAGAACGGGGATATGAGCCCAATACTTTCATATAGAGACAGATCTCTTTGGTGTCCTTGATCATGGCTGCAACTTTTTCATCTTCACGATGCCCTTCGAAATCGGCAATAAAGAAATAGCTCCATTTCTCGTTACGGGTTGGCCTTGATTCCAGCTTAACCATATTCACGCCATATTCGGCCATCGGCGTCAGGACGCGGTGCAAGGCACCGGGCAGATGTGGGGTGACAAAAAGAAGTGAGGTTTTATCTTTGCCTGAACGAGGGCTGTCCTCTTTGCCGAGAACCAGAAAACGAGTCGTATTGCCGGGTAAATCTTCAATTTTGGGGGCGATGACTTTGAGATTATAGAGTTCGGCTGCGGCTGAGCCGGCAATGGCAGCACACTGGCCGCGTTGCGCGGCGGCCCGTCTGGCGGCTTCAGCCGTACTACCGCATTCGGTCAATATGGCACCGGGCAGATGACGTCTGAGCCATTGTCGACATTGCGCAAAAGCTTGGGCATGCGAGTAGACCGTGCGGATACTTTCCAGGGGTAGATCGCCGGCGGCCAACAGGTCATGTGAAATCGTCTGATAGCGTTCGGCACAGATTTTCAGCTCTGAAGTAAAAAATAGATCCAGGGTATGGTTGACCGAACCTTCAATAGAGTTCTCTACAGGTACCATGCCGTAGTGACATTGCCCTTTCTCCACCGCCTGAAAAACCTCGGCAACATTGGCTTGGGGCATCATTACTGAGCAGCCACCGAAATGGCCTAAAGCGGCCAAGTGGGTAAAAGAGGCTTCAGGCCCCAGGAAGGCAATTTTATGCTGACTTTGAAGCTCGCGGGCTGCGGCCATGATCTCTTTAAAAATCAGATGCAGGGCGGTTTGCGTCAAAGGTCCCTGATTGCGTTTTTCAAGGTGTTGTAGAACCAGACTTTCACGGGCGTTATTAAGCGTAGAAAGACCTTGGCCCTGTTTTTCTCGGCCAATTTTTCGAGCCAGTTCGAGACGGTGATTAATGAGCTCTAGAACATCGCTGTCCAGATTATCGATCTCTTCGCGTAAAATATCAAGTTCCGACATTTTTTTTCTCTCCTAAAAC
Organism: Candidatus Tharpella aukensis; assembly: GCA_021163445.1. GTDB lineage: Bacteria > Desulfobacterota > Anaeroferrophillalia > Anaeroferrophillales > Tharpellaceae > Tharpella > Tharpella aukensis. The sequence continues at coordinate 3,413 of JAGGWR010000121.1, read as the reverse complement.
GGGATGGCTAAGTAAAAATTTCGATAGGCGCCCCGCAGGAAGTGCCTTTGGGGTGCAAGTTGTTGTGCATTTTCAGGTGCGAGACCATACAGATAGTATGTCGAGTGCCTGAAAAAGCACAACAACGCAGAATATCGGAACTTTTTACGCCGCCATCAGAGATTGATTTTTCATCCGTTTGTGGGCACAGCGTAACAATTTCTCAGTGGTTTCCCAAGAGATGCACTCGTCGGTTACTGAAACCCCATAGGCCAACTCTTCGATATTTTTATTACAGGGCTGATTACCTTCGTAAAGGTTACTCTCCAGCATCATGCCGACCAGAGCCTGGTTACCATCTAGGCGCTGGCCGATAATGTCTTTTAAAACCCGCTCTTGTCCTTGATGTTTTTTGCGCGAATTGCCGTGTGAGCAATCGACGACAATAGTCTCTTCGAGCTCCTCGTTGGCTAATTTTTGGCAAGCTTCCTCAATGCTGACGGAATCATAATTGGGTCGTTGGCCGCCTCGTAAAACCATATGGGTCCAAGGATTTCCCGAGGTTGAAACGATGCAGGTTTTACCGTCGGGATCGACGCCGATGAAACTTTGCGGAGCCTGGGCCGCAATCATGGCGTGGATCGCTTTACTCAAACTGCCATCAGTACAATTTTTGAAACCAACCGGCATTGAAAGTCCACTGGCCATTTCCCGATGGGTTTGGGATTCGGTGGTGCGCGCACCGATTGCCGACCAACAAACCAGCCCGGCCAGATACTGCGGAGTGATCGGATCGAGCATTTCGGTAGCCGTCGGCATTCCCATTCCGGTTATTTTCATAAGAATCCGCCGGGCCCGGCGTAAGCCTTCACTCATATCACAGCTGCCGTTCATGTGCGGATCGTTAAGAAGACCTTTCCAGCCGACCGTTGTCCGGGGTTTTTCAAAATAGACCCGCATTACCAAGAGCATGGTGTCAGCAACTTCAGCTTGCAGTTTTACCAGTCGTTCAGCGTATTCTAAGGCCCCCTTTTCATCGTGAATCGAACAGGGGCCGACGATCATCAGCAAGCGCTGGTCACGGTGAGCCAGAATATCTTCGATCTGACGCCGTCCTTCAATTACGGTTTTTTCGCTGGCCGGAGTCAATGGCAACTCCTCTTTGAATGTGTTAGGGTCAATCAATGGTTCGAAACTTTTGATATTAATGTCGTGGGTACGGATAGTCATGATGTAATCTCCTTATGTCTTTGAATGAAAAAGGGCCGTGAGGATTGTTCTCCCCCACGGCCCTTAAAAGAAAAAAGCCGGGGGTTGGTTTACCCTCGGCTTTATTGATTTATATGAGTTTCTAACTCTTAAATGCCCCAGGCAAACCTATCCTTATTTCTGCTAAAATAAAACCAAAAAAAGAAAAGGGCGGAAAGAGGGCGGATCATTTTAATGTGATTCCTGATTAATTAAGTTATTTTACCGATATTCTGCGGATTTGATTTTGCTGTTGACCGCTAAACGGAGCTCTAATAGATCAATTGTCTGCTCGTGTCAAGCTAAATTAATTGTAACCCTCTACAAGACTACTTCCAGACCTTCACGGGCGCAAAAGATCTCTATTTTGCCATAGCAATTTGGTGAACAATGAATTTTTTCGAGTTCTTCCAACTGAGCGTCGGTACGAGTCGGATCATGGTGAAAAAGAGCTAGTTTTTTAACTCCGGCGCGGGCTGCGGCGGAACATACATATTCGAACCAGGAGTGACCCCAACCCTGTTTGCCAGCCTCATATTCGGCCTTGGTGTATTGGCAGTCATGAATCAACAGATCGGCCCCCTGATAGAACTCTTCGAGCTGAGCGTTCAGCTCTCGAGCCGTTTCTTCTCCATCCTGAACAAGCTCTTCATTATAATTGGGATCCTGGGGATCAAGGTTAAAGAGGTTGCGAAAAGGTTCCGTGTCATAAGTTGTACAAACTATTTTGCCCTGATACGCAAACCGATAACCAAGGCAGAGAATGGGATGGTTAAGAAGTTTGGTGGTCAAGCTCAAACCCTTTCCCAAATTTAAGTGTTCTTCTTTAAGGTTGATATATTCAATCTCGGCGGCCAGTTCATCTCTTCGAATCGGAAAATAACGATAGTCCATCAAGCCTCCCACGACATTTTCCAGAGTCGCCTGTTCGTGGGAGACCGGACCATATATCCTGATTTTACGGTCGGACATATAGGCCGGCAGGAAAAACGGCAGGCCGGAGATATGATCTATATGGGTATGGGTCAAAAAAATCCTGATATCAAGATTCTTATCTTCACGCTTAACAAGTTGATAACCCAGTTCTCTGATGCCCGAACCTGCATCAATGATCAGGGAGTAATCAAGTTCATCGATACAAAGCTCGATACAAGCGGTATTCCCTCCATATTTCACAGTTTGCGAACCGGGGCAGGGGATCGACCCTCGCACCCCCCAGAAAATAACTTTCATAGTCATTCCGCCAACCTGAATTTGTCAACCAGAGTTCGCAACTGTTGCGAGAGCGTCGCCAGGGATTGGGCACTATGATTAAGTTGAGAACTGTTCTGCAAGGTCTGCTCGGTAATCTGATTAATTTCCACAACCTCCTGATTAACCGATTCAACAACCGTGCTACTCTGAGCGATATTTTCCGTAACCTCTTGAATCCCCAATGAGGCTTGATAAACATTTTCAGCAATATCTTTAGTGGTGACCTGGCTGATCTCGTCTGCTGCTTTTTCCAAAGCTTCAACATTGCGGCTGGCTTCGACCGTTGAAGCCACCGCTTCATCACTTATAGTTTTGGTTTTTGTCATATTTTGGGCGATCTCATCGACCGTTGCCGTCATCTCCTGTGCCGCAGTTGAGACCGTACTGATATTGGTTGAAGCCTCCTCGGCGGCGGCCGCGACCGATCTCATATTGCAGTTCATCTCTTCGCTGGCGGTAGCCAGGGTATTGGTTTTAGCGGCGGTTGAGGAACAGCCTTGATCGTTCTCTTCGGCAATACCCATAATCTCGGTTGTCGCCTGGTCTAAAGAGGTGACGCCATCACTAACATTATGGAGCATACTGCCCAATTCATCAATCGTGGCATCAAGAGCGTGGGCGAGCTGGCCAATCTCATCTTCTTGCAGGAGAGAGATCTTTGTCGTCAGGTCACCGGCGGCCAGCCGCTCGGCACAAGCGACCCCCTGACGCAAGGCCCCGGTAAGTGCTCGGGTGATAAAAAAAGCAAGCAGACAACCAAGCAACAGACATAATAAGGTAGCTCCGACAATCATATTTTTGACCGTGGTGATCACGGCTTGAAATTCTGTTTTGGCCTCGTTACGCAGCTCATTGGCCGAGATTCCGAATGTTCGCACAGATTTGATCATTATCATCTCTTGTTGTATAATCTTTTGTTTACATACTACAAT